>JANMME010000573.1:0-2766 GCA_031373015.1 Saprospiraceae bacterium | reverse complement strand
CCACATAACCTTTGAACCCTGTTTCCACGATGGCCCGCATAATGGCCGGGTAATAGAGCTCCTGCGTTTCGTCAATCTCGTGCCGGCCAGGTACTCCTGCCGTGTGATAGTGCCCGAAATAGGCGTTATGGTCGCGAATGGTGCGGATCACGTCGCCTTCGTTGATCTGCATGTGGTAGATGTCGTAGAGCAACTTGAAATTTTCAGAACCTATGCGCTTGCAGAGTTCGATACCCCAAGCCGATTTGTCGCACATGTAATCCTTATGATCCACTTTGGAATTGAAGAGTTCCATTTGGAGGATCACGCCGTTTTTCTCTGCCAGCGAAAGAATTTTTTGCAGGCCGGTTACACAGTTTTTCAAGCCGGTTTCGTCGTCCATACCGTTGCGGTTTCCGCTGAAACAGATGAGGTTTTTGTAACCTGCTTTTGCCACCAGTGGAATCATATCGGTGTAATTCTGAACGAGTTGCGCGTGGTATTGCGGGTCGTTGAAGCCTTTGGTGAGGCCGATCTCGGCGCCGTTGCACATGGAAGAATCCAAGCCGTGATTTTTTAACACTTCCCATTCTTTGGGTCCGATGAGGTCAATGGCCGAAAGCCCGATTTGCCGGGCGAAGATACAGAGCGCGTCGAGTGGCAAGTCGCCATAAGTCCAGCGGCAGACGGAGTGGCGGATGTTGCCGCGCCTATTGATTGGTAGATTTTTACCCGCCGTAGTTTTCCCGCCTGCCGAGCCTTCCTGCCCGCCAGGGCTTGGCAGGCGGGGGCGGGCAGGAGCGAAGGAGGGGGTGATGGGTAATTGGGTTGCCGTCTTTTCGGCAAAAGAGAACGTGGGCGAAGTGGCGAGCGCGGCGGCTCCGGCGACGAGGGTTTTGAGTGCGCGGCGACGTGAGGACATTTTTTAGAAAAGGTAAAAGGTGGAAGAATTGCCGCACAAATGAATAAAAATTCTTGCTCAAACATGATTTCAATTCAACCCACGATTTTAATCGTGGGAAAGTAAGCCCGGTTGAGTTGCCAAACGGTTTTAACCGTTTTAGAACGATTAGCCGACAGAGCATAAACCGTTAAAACGGTTAGAAATCTCGTCTTTGGCCTCACTCCCACGATTAAAATCGTGGGTTGAAAAATTCGGGATAACTCATGTTAAACAGGCAATTTCACCGTAAACGCCGTCCCAATCCCCTCCTTGCTTTCCACGTCAATACTTCCATGGTGCAAACGCACCACACCGGCCACGTAATTCAGGCCCAGTCCGTGGCCTTTCACGTCATGCACATCTCCCGTAGGCACGCGGAAGAATTTTTCAAAAATCCGGCCCTGGTATTCTGTCGGGATACCCCGGCCCTGGTCGCGCACTTGCAAGCTGAGTTGGCTTTCAGAATGCGCCAGATTGACCGTAATGTGCGGCGGCAACGGGCTGTATTTCAAGGCATTCTCTAATAGATTGTACAACACACTGACCAAATGAAGCCGGTCGCCGTGCAACCGGAAATCGCTGCCGGAAATGGTGAGGGTTACTTCGGCGCGGTATTTCTCAAACTGCAATTTCATGGCGGCCAGCACCTCTTCCACGAGACTCCGGAGATCAATCGGCTCTGTTTTCATTTCCGGGTCACCTTCTTCGAAGAGCGACATCCGCAGCACCTTGTCTACCAAAAGCGTGAGCCGATTGAGTTCGAGTTGTGAAATGGCGAGGTACTCCTGTGTACGGGCAGGGTTCTCCAATGCTTCGAAATTTTGCAGAGCTTCGATGGCCACGCTCACGGTTGAAATGGGTGTTTTCAATTCATGGGTCATGTTTCGGATAAAATCGTTTTTGATCTCCGTGAGTCGAATTTGCTGGCGCAAACTCTGGTATACAAACAAAAACGCCAGACCCACACAAGCGAACAGCAGGATAGAGAACAGTATCTGTGGCCCTGTTTTTCGCAACAAATAGCCTTGATAATCACTGATCTCTGCGCCAAAGCGTTCGCCACTCAGCATATCCGTGTATTGTCCGGCCATGAATGTTTCGCGCTGATGTGTGCTGTCCGAAGAGCTGCCCAGCCGGCTCACCTTCCAGGCGACCGGGAGCGCGGCGCGTTGCATGGCTTCGCTAAAATTCTTCTCCAACGACTTCAAAAATTTTGGATTGATAGAATCTGGACATGCCAGGTGGTTGCTATCTGCGGACATTAACATGGAAAGGGTACCTGACATTTCGGCTTCCCCAGGAAGGCGTTCCTCGTTGAAAACGATCTTCATTTTGGTCTTGCTGCTGTCCATTTTATTGAGCACATTGCTGGTTACCAGCGACCGCTCCTGTACAAAGACAAATGCTTTGGCCGAATCCGTTCGATGAATCGGAGATGGCAAGCGAAGTGAAATATTTACCGAAGTATCGCCTTCTGCACCCTCCCATCTTTTTACAATGAGGCGGTCGAACATCTGACTCTCAATGCCATGCACGGCATTGACGAACAACAGATTGGTCTCCCGGCGAAGCGTGTTGGTTTCATCGTTCCAGGTTTTTTTCAAAAAAAGCCACAGGAAAATACCCAGCAGGGCAAGCCCGAGGGACAACAGGAAAATGGCGATATGATGGCGTTTTCGAAACATAAGACTCAAAGGTAAGTGCGCGGGAATTGCCTTCCGCCAGGCTTTAACCTTAATTAAGGTTGTATCAAGGTTGCTTAACCATGGAGTGATGGACTTTTGTGGCGTGAATTATTCCGAGAGATATGAATCGTCCCGATTTTTTTGGAAAACGCGTCCCAG
>JANMME010000519.1:0-8889 GCA_031373015.1 Saprospiraceae bacterium | reverse complement strand
GCACTTCTCTTCACCAACCATCGCTTTCTCATGCGGCTACTTTCTACTTTCCTGCTCTGTCTTTTGTTTTTGGGCTTCAACTCCTTGCAAGCGCAAACGGCAAAAGACGCTACTGTGCCCATCACGGCTACCCTTAACGCAAGCCCTGTCGGTATCACGCTCAACTGGGTTAATCCCGGAAACGCAGACCTACTCATTTGGCGTCGAACAAAGGGCCAGGCTGGGGGCGGGTGGATACAACTTGTCAATGTTGCCGGCTCGAATTTCAATGTGCTTACCGACAATGGTGTAGCCACTGGACAGATTTATGAGTACCTCATCCAGCGCACGGTGAACGGCGTCGTTGCCCATGGTTATGTCCATGTGGCGGTCAATGCTCCTGCCGTGACCAACCGTGGCAAGATCCTGATATTCGTGGATTCCACCACAGCCGATGCCTTAGGGCCGGAACTCGTGCGCCTGAAAAACGATATGCGCGGCGATGGCTGGTGGCCCATCCCTTTCCATACCGGGCCTTCGTCCACGGTAAAATCCATCAAAGACCAGATCATTGCTTCCTACAACGCCGACCCCCTCAATGTGAAATCAGTGCTGCTCCTCGGAAATATTCCCGTTCCTTATTCTGGCGATGCCAATTGGGACGGCACGCTTGATCATGGCGGCGCATGGCCAGCCGATTCATATTATGCCGATGTAACGGGCGGTGGCTGGACGGATGTTTTGGTGAATAATGTAACACCTGCCCGAGCAGCGAACGACAACATCCCCGGCG
This sequence comes from Saprospiraceae bacterium, assembly GCA_031373015.1. GTDB lineage: Bacteria > Bacteroidota > Bacteroidia > Chitinophagales > Saprospiraceae > M3007. The sequence goes on along the minus strand of JANMME010000519.1, from coordinate 8,117 downwards.
ACGGGAAATTTGACCAAAGCATTTTGCCTACGCTCGCTGAACTTCAAGTCGGTCGCGTGGATTTCCGCCACATCAATGCCCCGGCATTCGGCGCAGCCGACGCTATTGGCTTGATGAAACGGTATTTGGACAAAGACCACAAGTGGCGCATCGGAGATTACACCGTACAAAACAAAGCACTAGTGGACGACAACTTTGGCTTTGCTGGTGGCGAGTTGTTTGCCTCCGATGGTTTCCGCAACACTTACCCGCTCGTCGGGGAGGCAAATGTGGTAGAGACCGATTTTTTCAACGGAACCGAATCCCAATCCTACCTGCTGGGCTATGGTTGCGGGGATGGCACGTATCAAAGTGCGACAGGGGTTGGTAGCAGCGCAAATTTTGCAACTGATTCGATAAACATCGTTTTCACCAATCTATTTGGCCAATACCACGGTGATTGGGACTTTGAAAGCGACCCGCTCATGGTTGCTGCACTGGCCTCTCGTGGGGGAATTCTTACTTGCTCTTGGGCAGGTAGGCCACACTGGTTCGATCATTTCCTTGCCTCGGGCGAAACCATCGGCTACTGCGCTTGGGAGACGATGAATGCGCAGTTCAACATCGGCTTTTTCCCCTCTCTCTATGGTGAAAGTGGCGCGCATGTGGCCTTGCTCGGCGACCCCACGCTCCGTGCCAATGTGGTGAAACCTGCAAAAGACCTGACGCTTTCCGCCCCTAGTTGCAACAGCGTCGCGCTCAACTGGACCGCCTCTGCCGAGGCAGTGGCTGGTTACCACGTCTATCGCGCCCTTTCCCAAGATGGAACATATACGCGCTTGACCGGAACACCCGTTACGGGCACGACATACACCGACAATGCGCCTCCCCTTGACACGCTGTACTATCAAGTGCGCGCCATCAAAAACGTGAGCAATCCTGGGGGAGGCACCTACGCGAACAATGCCATCGGCCCTATCAAGTCCATCGTGTTCACAGGAGCAGGTGGGCCAACGGTAACTGCTATTGGTGGCACGCTGAATTGCAACACCTTCAACGTGATGCTAACAGCCACTCCCAGTGCTCCCGTGACCATGTGGAATTGGGCAGGCCCAAACAACTACAGCAGCACCCTGCAAAACCCCACTGTGACAAACATTGGGACGTACACGGTGACGGCTTTTAATGCTGCAGGTTGTAGCGCCACTGCCACGGCCACTGTGGTGGGCGATTATGCTGCACCGGCTATCTCGGCCACGGTCAGCAATACCCTCAATTGCGTCAGCAATTCAGCCACCATTACGGTTTCGCCTACAGGGTTATCGTCTTGTATTATTACAGGGCCGGGCAACACTTTCGTGCAAGGTTTTAGCGCAACGGTCACGCTACCAGGCACTTACACCATTTCGGTTGTTTCCTCCGTCAATGGTTGCATCGGAAACGGTATGGCTCAGGTGCTAACTGATATGACGCCACCCGCCGTAACGGCAAGTAATAGCGGGCCTATTACTTGTGCAAATTTAGGATCTCAATTGAACGCAGCTTCAAATGTGCCCGGGGCAACGTTCGCTTGGTCAGGGCCATGTGTAAACGGCACTACAGCTACTTGCATAGGGGTTTATACCGTCATTGTTACGAACCCGGCCAATGGCTGCACAAATACGGCGACCACCACAGTTGCTCAGAATATCGTACAACCAACTGTAAGCATTCAGCCTCCTGCAGTCCTCACCTGCGACGTAACTTCTGCGACTTTAAATGCTTCAACCAATCCTCCCAACTCGACGCTACAATGGGGCGGCCCCTGCCTGATTATGGGTATTCCGCCGAGTGCTACTTGTCCAGGTGTTTATACCGTGACAGCCACCAGCACTACCAACGGCTGTACCGCATCCGCAAGCGTGAATGTAGCGCAAGATGTCCAGCCTCCAACTATCATAGCCCCTGCGACACAAACACTAACCTGCGTAGTCACCTGCTATGTTTTTGATGCGCCTGTTTTTCCGGGCATTGAGTATTTCATTGGAGGACAGTTTATCCCTCCTGGCACTTCTTACCAGATCTGCCAACCGGGAACTTATACGGTCGTTGCAAAATCCAAGGCAAATGGTTGCACCGCAACTGCTCAGTTTGAAATTTTGCAAAATATCCTGCCTCCTATTGCCAATGCAGGACAAGACCAAACCCTTTCCTGTGGCACTCCAACTGTTCAATTAATTGGAGGGGGAGGCTCAGATTTTTGGACAGGACCCAACGGCTTTATGTCCAACCAGCCAAACCCTACAGTAAGCGTCGCAGGCATCTATACGCTCACTGTGACCGACCCGGTAAACGGCTGCACGGCCACAGATCAAATGCAGGTCTTGACAGACGCGAGCCTGCCCACCGCCGAGGCGACCGTGAGCGACAAAATCTACTGTACCAACGTGACAGTGATACTTCTAGGCTTCACGAACGTATCCGACGCTACTTATTTGTGGACAGGGCCTAATGGCTTCAGCAGTACGATGCAATTCCCCATAACTTCCTTCCCTGGCACCTATACGCTGGTAGTGACCGCGCCAAATGGCTGCTCCAACTCGGATATGGTGGAAGTGTTCAAAGCCCCCGATCTCGTGGTGACAAGCGACCCGCTTGTGGTGAGCTGCGATGGAACTATCACAAGCTGTGTGAGCATAGTCAGTGGTACCCCGCCTTATTATTATCACTGGTCAAATGGCAGTACAACGCATTGCGCAACATACACAGGTTCTGGTATTATTGCTGTAACCGTCACCGATGGAGGTGGTTGTAGTTTCGAAAATTCGCAGACGGTGGTGGTACCTCCAATCTTGGCGGTTGCATTTGACCCCATTGTTGTCAATTGTACAACTACAACCTTGGTCATTTGCGCAACCGCTACCGGAGGTGTTGCGCCCTATTCATACAAATGGTCCAATGGCGATACAGGCAAATGCGCCACTTTTAATACCTTCGGTTCTGTCAGCGTGTCTGTAACGGATGCTGCTGGTTGCGTAGCAAACGTTGGTGTTGTGGTCACACAGCCGCCTGCGATTGCGCTTTCTACTGTGATTGTGAATGAATCCGCCCCCAATGCGCACAATGGTTCTATTGACCTGACAGCAACGGGTGGTACGCCACCATTCGTATATTCATGGAGCAATGGCGCAACCACACAGGATCTTACGGGTTTGCCGGGAGGCGTTTATATTGTCATCGCTACGGATGCCAACGGCTGCACACAAGTTGCTTCCGCTACGGTAACCACCACTTCCGGCACAGAAGAAGCGGCCCTGTTCGAACAATTCCTGCTCTCGCCCAACCCCACTGAAGGATTGGCCTCGCTCTCGTTGAAACTGCGCGAAGCAGCCAATGTCCGTGTGGAAATCCGCGATGTGGCCGGGCGATTGATCTGGGAAAAGCCGGCTGTGGAAACCCACATACTGGACATTCCGATTGACCTGACCCAAAGCCCTGCTGGGATGTACAATATCTCTGTTTGGGTTGAAAATCAGGCCTTTGTGCGGAAACTAGCGGTAGTGCGATAACGATAGGGGAGATTTAAACACATAAGGCACATAAGGGCACATAAGGGTGATGAATCAACGCCTATGTGTCCTTATGTGCCTTATGTGTTTAATTTATGGTATTGGCCAAAACCAAGGATGATTCCTGATGTTTTTTAGCGTTGAACAACTTGGCGTAATTTTGGCTGCCTAAATTGTGCGTTTCTCAGGTGTATTTTTTTGACAGGATTTACAGGATGGACAGGATGCGTGACATCGTATTGTCGGCAAAGCCGACAACCCCTACTAGATCCTGCCTATCCTGTAAATCCTGTCGAAAAAAAACTATTTGCCAAAACCGCATTATCCCGCAACTTCAAAAGCCGATCCAACCGCTATCATGTCCAATCATCCCTCCCTACTATTTTTTATCGCGCTGCTTCTTTTTTCCTGTGGAGAAAACACCCTCCCGCCTCACGATGCGCTCAGCGAGAAAAGCGAGCCTTACGAGATGTTCTCTTTCCAACGCTCGTATCCATATCCCGATTTTGACTGGCAGGGCTGGCGCAAAACGATACAATATACCCGTGTTGCCGAAACGGCCCAGGCGAGGGGGGGCAACTGCAGCAGCAACCTCAGCAACTGGACCCAGCAAGGCCCCATGAACGTCGGCGCCCGCTGCAATGCCCTGGCCGTTAAGCCTGATGACGAGAATACCGTGCTGGCAGGTTTCTCGGGTGGCGGGATATTCAAAAGCACCGACGGCGCCGTAAACTGGTATCCTATTTTTGACGACAACCCGGAACTCTCCATCGGCGACATCACCTTCGCCCCCTCCAATCCCAACGTCGTGTACGCAGGCACGGGCGACCCCAATATGCCCTCCATCGTTTTCAATGGCGATGGTATTTACAAAAGCACCGATGTAGGCGAAACCTGGCAGCACCTTGACAACGGCCCTACTGGCATTGTTTCCAAAATACTGGTACATCCTACCAACCCGTCCGTCCTCTGGGCTGCCACCATGGGCAACCCATACATTCGCGACAATCAGCGCGGTATTTACAAAAGCACAGATGGCGGCAACACTTGGCAGCAGGTGCTTTTTGTGAGCGACCAGGCCGGGGCAAGTGATCTGGTGCAGTCCCCCGCCAACCCACAAGTTTTGTACGCCTCCTTCTGGGACCGCATCCGAAACAATTTCGAATCGGTCATTTATGGCACACACGCCCGGGTGTACAAAAGCACGGACGGCGGCAACACCTGGGCGCTGCTCGGGGGCGGATTGCCGACAGGCGTTATAGGGCGCACGGGCCTGGCCATTTCGCAGACAAACCCCGACAAGGTTTATGTGGTGTACATAGATTCGCTCAGCACGCCAGGCGGACTTTATAAAACAACCGATGGCGGCACGACCTGGACCTCCGTCAACATCCTCCAGTTGGAAGATGCATGTAGCGACTTTGCCTGGTATTTTGGCAAAATCCGCCTAAACCCGAACGACGACGAAGATCTCTATTTTCTGGCCATTCAGTTGTGGCGCAGGCCACCTGGGAACAGCAGTTGGTTTATTGCCGGGGGTGGCCATGCTGATTGTCACGATCTTGTGTTTACCCCGAGTGGCCGTCGGTATTGGGCAACGGATGGCGGGGTGTACCGCAACGATGGCCAACCGAGCTGGACAAAGGCCTTAAACCTGCCCGTCACCCAATTTTATAGAACCAACTACAACCCGCACGAACCAGACAAATATTGGGCTGGCGCACAAGACAACGGTATTCAAAAAGGAAACGGGCTGAACCCCAACAATTGGGTGTCCATCTTTACCGCAGATGGTTTCAGTTCTGCTTTTGACCCAAGCAATGCCAACCATTTTTGGGTCGTAACCCAAAACGGGGCCATTCATGAAACCTCAGATGGCGGCAGTTCGTGGCAGTTCGGCTCCGTGTCTCTCGGCACTTCCGACCGCACCAATTGGGATACACCCTTGTTTATGAGTCCGCATACACCCACCAGGCTTTATTCAGGAACTTACCGGGCTTATGGAAAAGACGCCGGCGGCGGCTGGGGCACGATCTCTGGCGACCTCACCGATGGGAATATTTATGGGGCGCGGTTTCACACGATCTCTTGCATAACGGAATCGCCTGTCACGGCCAACAAACTGATCGCAGGCACCTCTGATGGCAATGTATGGCGCCGCGATCCGGCAGGCGCCTGGACGAATATCACGGCGGGATTGCCGGAGCGGTACGTCACTTCTGTTTACTATTCACCAACGCTGTCCAACCGGCTCTTTGTCAGTCATTCGGGCTACCGCGACAATGAGCACATCCCGCATATCCACCGTTCGGACGACAACGGAAGCACTTGGCAAGACATCTCGGCTGACTTGCCTCAGGTGCCCGTGAACGACCTGCTTATACTCCCCGGGCAGCAAGACCAGGTGCTGTTCGCTGCTACGGACGTGGGGGTATATTTTACCCTCAATGGCGGCGGGTCCTGGAGCAGGCTGGGCGGCAATATGCCTTATATCCCGGTTTTTGATTTGGATCGAAACCCTGTCCGAAAGGAACTGGTGGCCGCTACCTTTGCCCGAGGCATTTGGACCTTTCCTTACGACTCCGTTTTTGTGCAACAAACACCCGTCACCGTGAGCCTTGCAGGCGCGTTGCGCGACGAAATGGGCCAAGGCGTTGTAGAGGCAGACATAGATGGAACGTTGAGTCAGGCAGATGGGACGTTCGAGCTGCTCAACATACCCGGATGCAGCCCCCATACCCTTGCACCTTATCGAAATGACAATCCGCTCAACGGGCTTACCACCTACGATTTGGTATTGATTTCCAAGCATATCCTCGCCATTGAGCCTTTGACAACGCCTTATAAGATCATCGCCGCCGATGCGAACCATTCGGGCAGCATCACCACCTTCGATATCGTGCAGTTGCGCAAACTCATCCTCGGCATTGACACCGCTTTCACGAACAACAGCTCCTGGCGTTTCGTCCCGGCCAACCACATTTTTGTCAACCCGCTCAATCCTTTTCAAACGCCATTTCCCGAAACACTGTCCGTTCAGGTGCTGACCGACCCGCTTGCCAACCTCGATTTTACGGCTATAAAAACGGGCGATGTGAACAACACGGCGGTGCCGAATTTGGCCTTGACTGCCGAAGAGCGGACGATTGGCAAATGGCCGCTCGCCCTGCGTGCCGTGCGCGGGTCTTATGACCCCGCACTCTGGGAAGTCTCTTTTTCCATCCCCCATTCTGATCGAGCGACTTACGCGCCCATTGCCGCACAATTCACCCTTCAATTCAATCCAGATCAACTGGTTTTTGAAAAAGTAGAACCCCTTTCTCGAGGCGTTTCAAATGAAAATTTTGGCCTGAACCATACCGCACAAGGGCTTTTGGCCTTTGCGTATTCGTCTGACGACTCCAAGTCGTCTGACGAATCCGACGGCTCCAAGTCGTCTGACGAATCCGACGGCTCCAAGTCGTCTGACGAATCCGACGGCTCCAAGTCGTCTGACGAATCCGACGGCTCCAAGTCGTCTGACGAATCCGACGACTCCAAGTCGTCTGACGAATCCGACGACTCCAAGTCGTCTGACGAATCAAACCCGTCCCCAAAGTCAATCCTTTTTAAAGTTGTATTCAGGAAAAAAGGAATCTATCCATTGCCCGAGCCACTGCGCTTGGCCGATTGGCCCACACCCTCACTTATTTATGCTGCCGATGGCAGGGCATGGAAGCCCGTCCTGAACTGGGGCGGAGCGATTGCGGCGCCTGTGTTTACGCCAAATCCCTTTGGCATGGGCGGGACTTGGGTTTCGACAGATGCCGCTGAACCCTTGCAAGTTTTTGATATGAGCGGCAAACTTTTGTGCTCAAAAATCATGTATCCCAGAGAAGCGGCACACCTCGGGGCGGGACTATTTCCACACGCTGGGGTGTATTTTTGGCGTATGGGTGGAAGGAGTGGGAAGTTGGTGTTTGCGCCGTAAGTGAAGGGGGGGCATCCGCGAGGCAGGAGCGGGTGACATCTCGGAACGAAAATGGAGCAGGGAGGGCAGTTTGGGAAGATTGTGGTGAAGATTTAGGTGTGCCACACATTTCTGAACACTCCCTTGAAGTGCCCTCTCAAGATTTTCGAATGACCATGACCTGTTGGTCAGAAAATTCCATCCAAGCGTAGTCATACACGAGGTGATACCACTTGCCCTGTTTGTTCTTGTAGATGCCCGTCATGAACTCCCACTTGAATTTTGCCCGTGTAATCACTGCGCGGTCGAACATCTCCTTTTTGCTTTCCCCCATCAGCGTGGCCAATATCTCCCGGTTTCGGTGGAGATAGCCGTCAATTTCCTTCACGTCGTCGCGCGTGTCGCGTCGCCGAGCGAAGTTGAAAGCATTTTTGCAGTTTGAACCACAGAATTTTTTATCAGTACGCCCGTGCAATGGCTTGCCACATTGTTGACATTCTTTTTTCATTTGGTTGGATTTTAGTGCGGTATCAAAGTTAAACGTTTGTCATCAGATAAACAACCGTTTAGCATCAAGTATTTTTACAAATAACTGGTTGTCAGTGCTTTAAAATTGAAAATAGTCGTTTTTTTTGTATCCG
>JANMME010000506.1:0-6629 GCA_031373015.1 Saprospiraceae bacterium | reverse complement strand
AGGGCATTTTTTCAGGCATACGGGCCTTCTGAAATTCTCGCACAGACCGTGCGAGAAATTGGTTGGGGACACAATATAGCCATATTTGAAAAGTGCAAAAACCCGAACGAGCGGCTATTTTACATTCACCAGACCCGCCGTTTTGGGTGGACGAAAAACGTCCTGATTCATCAAATCGAGAACCAGTCCTTTGAAAAACGCTCATCGGCCAGCAAAACTTCGAGCAAAATTTGCCTGAAAACATGCAAGCCCAGGCCATTTTTGCGCTCAAGGACGACTTGTCAACAAACCCATCGGCGTGGCGACTTACAGCATTTCCAAATCGCTTCCGAAGGAATTGAGTGCGTTTTTCCCCTCGCCGGAGGAGCTCATCAAACGGGTGGAAGCCGTGATAAAATCGGCTGGAGAACATTAAAACCGCCATCTCAATATCCCCATACCTCACTCCGGCTTGGGCGGTTTGCGGAAGATGTCTTTGGCGGTCATTTCAAAAGCGGGTAAAGCGGGTGCGGCTGTGCAGAGATCATCCTCGGTGCAGACAGACATACGGTTGAGTTTTTCCCCCGAAAAGACTTGTACTTCGCGGCGGTTGGGCAATATGAGCCATACGACTTGTACGCCTGCGCTGCGGTAGTTGCCCATTTTGTCTGCTATAGCGTTCAATTGATCATTGCTCGAAATAACTTCTATGACAAATTGCGGCACTTGGTTTTCCCCGTAAGCCGTGCGGGCTATTTGCGCCATCGTCAGATAAGCCACATCTGGGCGACGATGGTTGACACCAAAAAAGATATCGCCCTCTGGTATCAATCGCCCTTCGACGGCCTTTTTGAATTTCAGCTGTTCAAAGTGTGCGAGCAGGTTTTCAAGAATAAAAAATTGCGTGTAATCCATTCCCTTAAATTTAGCGACCTCGCCATTGAGCCATTCGTACTTGTAGCCGTCTTCGCGGTCAGCAAAACGTTTTTGAAATTCGGGCCAAGAAATGGGTTTTGATTTGCCCCGACGAGTAATCGGGATGGCCGATGGAACCGTTTGGGCTGCTGTTGCGGTCATAATGTGTTCAAATTTTCTACAAAAGTAGGATTTTTTGTTCGGAATTGTTTTTGAAAATCAACCCTATCCGCGTAATCCGCGTTGCAAACAATCCGCGCAAATCAACCCTATCCGCGTAATCCGCGTTGCACTATCTTTGCCCCCCTATGTCTGACGTCATCCAATTATTGCCCGATAGCGTAGCGAACCAGATCGCTGCCGGAGAGGTGGTGCAACGCCCTGCCTCTGTGGCGAAGGAATTGCTTGAAAATGCCGTAGATGCGGGTGCTACCAAAATCCAACTCATCGTCCGCGACGCTGGGAAAACCCTCATCCAAGTCATTGACAACGGTTGCGGCATGTCCGAAACCGATGCCCGCATGAGTTTTGAGCGGCACGCCACGTCTAAAATCCGCGAGGCCAAAGACTTGTTTGCGCTGAATACCATGGGCTTCCGGGGAGAGGCATTGGCCTCTATTGCAGCCGTGGCGCAGGTGGAAATGCGCACCCGCCGCGCCACCGACGAACTTGGCACCCGCATTGTGGTGGAAGACACCACCGTGAAAGTGCAGGAGGCTTGCCAGGCGCCGCAGGGCACGAGCATTTCCGTCAAAAACTTGTTTTACACCGTGCCGGCCCGTCGCAATTTCCTCAAGGCCGATCCGGTGGAGACCCGCCACATCATTGACGAATTCCAGCGCGTGGCGATGGCCAATCCCGACGTTTTCTTTTCCCTGCACCACAACGATTCTGAAATTTATCACCTCCCGGCAGGCAATTTGCGCCAGCGCGTGGTCAAGATATTTGGCGAAGCCGTCAACAAAAAACTTGTGCCCGCCGATCAGGAAACCGACATCCTGCACATTACGGGCTTTGTCGGCAAGCCCGATTATTTCAAAAAGGCCCGTGGCGAGCAACTGTTTTTTGTAAACAAACGCTTCATCCGCAGCAACTACCTCCACCATGCCGTGATGGGCGCCTACGAAGACCTTTTACCCGCCGATACCTACCCCCTCTATGTGCTTTTCCTCGACATTGACCCAGCCAGCGTGGACATCAACGTACACCCCACGAAGCAGGAGATCAAGTTTGACGACGAACGGCTAGTCTATAATTTCCTCAAAGTAGCCGTGCGTCACGCCCTTGGCAGTCATAATGTGACCCCGACCCTGCATTTTGAACAAGAGCCTGCTTTCCAGCAACGCTTGACTCCCTCCCCTGTGTTGAGGCCTGAGCGCGAGACCGAGTCTGTAAGCAGTTATCGCCCCCCACGCCCAGAGCCGGGTGAGGACGCGGCCCGCCACGCCAGCAACCTTGAGCATTGGCAAAAACTCTACGAGGGGCTTCAACTTTTTGGCGATAAATCCGCTACAAAAAATGACATCAATGACCCCCCGCCTTCGCCTACGGCTATGGCGGGTAAAAATGACCCCAATGTCGCCCCCCCCTTCATCTCCCGCCCCGGCATAGAAGTGTTGGAAATGGACGACGATTCGGAATCCTTTTCCAAGGCTCAGCGCGAGCCGTACCAGATTCATGGCCAGTACATTGTGAGTCACTTGAAATCCGGCTTTTTGCTCATTGACCAACAAGCGGCAAGCGAGCGCGTACTGTACGAACGTTACCTTTCGGCCCTTGAAAACCACCCCATTGCCACGCAAAAAGCACTTTTCCCTAAAACGGTGGAACTCTCCGCTGCCGACGCAGCCCTGCTCCGCGATATTCTGGAGGAGGTAAACATGCTCGGTTTTGAGATTGCGGAATTTGGCGGCAATACCTTTGCCATTCATGGCTCGCCCGCCGAACTTGGGGGCGGGCACGCAGAAGAAATGCTGCTGGAAAAAGTGCTGACGCAATACAAAGGCAATCTGGAACTCCAACTGGGCACCCGCGACAACCTCGCGCGTTCGATGGCACGCAATGCCGCCCTTCGCCGCGGGCAAACGCTCAACGCGCAGGCAATGCAGGATCTGGTGGATCGTCTTTTTGCCTGTTCTGTGCCTTATAACAGCCCTTCCGGCCGCAAGTGTTTTATTCAATTTGACTTAGAAGAACTCCAAAAACAGTTCGGTTAACCTTATGTCCAACTCATTTTTTAATATACCCTTTCGCGGCGTAGCCGGCCAATTGATCATTATCAACGTGTTGGTTTTCATTGGCTCGCATCTGATACTCGGCGAAGGGACATTCAACCCTGAAACCGGCGATTACGATTCGCTGGGACGAATGGCACTCGCATCATTCATGCCGGGCTCACCCAATTTTGAGCCTTTTCAAATCGCCACGCACATGTTCATGCACGGCAGTTTGATGCACTTGTTGTTCAATATGTTGGGCATTTACTGGTTCGGCACGATGGTAGAAATGATATGGGGCGCACAGCGGTTTTTGTTTTATTATCTCGCTTGCGGGTTGGGTGCATGGGCCTTGCACGTGGGCGTGCAATGGTGGGAACTGGATCGGATGGGCATTGACCCCACCACCTTTAATGGTGCGATGCTGGGTGCATCCGGGGCAGTCTTTGGTATCATGGTGGCATTTGCGATGCATTTCCCCAACATGGAAATTCGTATGATGTTCCCGCCCATTGCTATGCGGGCGAAGTATTTTGTGCCGATCATGGCCGGTGCGGAGCTGGTATTTGGCGTCAGTGGCACGGCTGTCGGGATTGCGCATTTTGCGCACCTTGGTGGGGCGATCACCGGCTTTTTGCTCATTGGCTACTGGACGAAGTTTAGGTTTAAATAAAAGGATATTGAGATATTTGGATATTGTGATAATTTCTCAATATCCAAATATCTCAATATCGAATTCTCAACTCATGTCTCTATTCAAATCTATCTGGGACGACTTCCAATATTCCCTCCGGGCTGGGAACATGGTGACCAAACTCGTGGTGATCAACTTTGCGGTGTTTGTCACCATCAAACTGGTGTTTTTGGCGCTGAGCATATTCACGATGGGCAAGGCAGACGGGATGTACGATACCATGTTGAGTTATTTGACACTCCATGCAGATTTGAGTACCCTGGCCTGGCGATTTTGGGGCGTTGCGACCCACATGTTCCTGCACGATAGCTTTTGGCATTTGTTCAACAACCTGGTGGGGCTTTACCTGTTCGGCACCATCGTCAGCGACCTCATCGGCGACCGGAGGATATTGCCGATTTACCTTTTAGGCGGACTAGTGGGCGCAGTGATTTATGTAATCACCGCGCAGTTTTTCCTCGGTGTGGGATCATACGCGCTGGGCGCCTCAGCGGCGGTGATGGCCTTAGGGGGCGCGGCCCTCATCCTCGCGCCCGATTACCGGGTAGGGCTTTTGTTGCTGGGCAGTGTGAAGGTTAAATACATCGTATTGGTGTTGGTGTTGCTCGATTTGGTGGGGATCGCCGGCAGCTATCCCGCAGGCGGACATGCGGCGCATATCGCGGGCTTTGCAACAGGCTGTTTCTTTGTGTATCAACTCCGCGATGGCCGAGACTGGGCTATTCCGATCAATCGTTTTTTCGCCTGGCTGGGCGGGCTTTTTTCTTCCAAACCGCGCCCAAAACTCAATCGCCCCAAGAATGCCCCCTCCATGCGCGCCACGTTTGGCTATGCAAAAGGCAGTGGCAAATCAGACTCGCACGACGTTTCTTTTCAGGAAAAACTGGACGCTATCTTGGATAAGATAAAAGCACAGGGCTATGAGAGCTTGAGTCAGGAAGAGAAGGACTTTTTGTACGAGGCGAGTCAGAAGTAACATTAACAAAACAAACTAAAATGGAAAACGACAAAAAAATTATCATCCCAAGAGAATACTTGGCGGCTGGGCTAACCTGCATTTTCGCTTGGGTATTTGCCTTTCTGGCCACCAATGTTTTTAAGGATTACGCATTGGGGCTTTTTATCTGGCTGCCCTTGGTAATGGGCGCTTCCTCGACCATTTTATTTGCCTACAAAAACGAGGTGACCAAGCGCAGCTGCCGCAACATTTCCTTTTGGACACTACTGATTTTCTGTGGCGGCTTATTGACTTTCGCCTTGGAAGGAATCATCTGTATCATGATGGCGGCGCCTATCGGATTGTTTTTCAATTGGATAGGTCATTTGATCGGCTGGGAAATCGTCAGCAAAAAACTTGCCGGCAGCCCACCGACTACGCTGATAATATTGGTTTTATCCGTCCCGGCACTAATGGGTTTTGAATATGCTACGAGGGACAACAACGACCCCATAAAACCCATCGTAACCACCATTGAAATCAACGCCTCTGCCGAGACCGTTTGGAAAAACGTGGTCGAGTTCCCGCAACTGGACGAACCCACTGAGTTTATTTTCAAAACTGGAATTGCCTATCCGATCAATGCAAAAATTGAAGGGCAAGGCGTTGGCGCTATAAGACATTGCAATTTCTCCACGGGCAGTTTTGTAGAACCCATCACCGTTTGGGACGAACCACGGCTTTTAAAATTTGACGTGGTAGATCAGCCGGAACCAATGACAGAATTGAGTTTTTACGACCTGCATCCCAATCACCTTCACGGTTTTTTCGTATCCAAACAAGGGCAGTTTAAACTCACCCCTTTGCCAAATGGGCACACGTTATTGGAAGGAACCACCTCGTATTACAACAAAATCAAGCCGACTTTTTATTGGACGCTTTGGAGCGATTTTATCGTGCATAAGATACATGAAAGGGTGTTGAGGCATATAAAAGCGGAGTCGGAGAAGGGGGGATGAAGGAATTAATTATCCAGACAAATTTAAAATTGGATTTTAGATTTGTCTGGGAAAAACGATATTTAACTGTGATCTAATCTTGTTGAACAAGGCAAATAGATGTTCGAAAGAGAAAACAATGCCAATCAAATTGAAAACACATTTTCATTCTTAGTTTGAGACTTCAATATAAATATGGGACGTTCGACCGTACACTACGCAGACAATAAAACAAACAATGCTTTAAAGAAGCTGCACAACAAGTTAAGACCTGCGGGTACACCTGTTCAACGCGTGGAATACATCATTGAATTGCTCCTGTTGAGAATCTTTGAAACCAAAATAAAGCAAGACGAAGAATTTAAACCTTTACGAAAGTTATTCTCTCCCGACTACCTTTGGAAAAACCCTAAAACAGGCGTTGAAGAATCAAACGAAAACCGCCTGTTCTCTTATTTACCGACTGTTTCCAACGAGCAAATCCTTTCCGAACTCAACGACAATTTCTTCCCTTTCTATTCGAGCATTTTGCACAGTGCCCGGCAAGTGTTCGCAGGAAACCTGCCGCAAAAAGTGCAAGACCAATTGGTTTTGATTGAAGAGGTTTTTAGCAATTCAAATTTCACCAACAATGTAAACAGCGGTAACCTTGGCGAAGTCATCAGCATTGTTGCCAACGATATTGAAGAAGCACGTTTGCTGAAAACAGACCTTTTGGGCGATGCCATTGAATCGGCACTGAGCGAAACAGGCGGAACAAAGGATGTAGGGCTGTTCCGCACACCCGACCACATTCGCCAGTTTATGACAGCAATGGTGGAGCCGACTTTTGATGATGAGATTTTTGACCCCGCCTGCGGTACAGGCGGTTTTCTTTTTGATGCCTTTGA
>JANMME010000432.1:0-15167 GCA_031373015.1 Saprospiraceae bacterium | reverse complement strand
ACAACTGTAAAAGACACTGCTGGTTGGACAAGGATAAGCGGGTGCTACACCGCCAAGGGGGGGGAAAAATTTGCCATTATCGGCAATTTTAGGCGTACACAAGAAACGTTGGTGGAGTTCGTATACCCCACTTATCCATTCGTCAGTTTTTTCTATATCGACGATGTTCTTATCCAAGAATTCGACCCTTTACCTGATACAGTCTTACTTTGTGATGGGCTGCCCAAAACTTTAAACGCCTCTTTTATGGATGCCGCCTACCATTGGAACACCGGCAAAACGGACAGCACAATAATCGTCCAAAGCCCTGGTATTTACACAGTTGAGGCAATCATGGAAAAATGCATTCTGCGAGATACTGTAATGGTCATCGACACGAGGAAAATGGGCAATTTGCAAGAGGATACTATCATCTGCCGGGAGGAGCCCATTACGCTGACATCGCCAATTATAGGTGACTATCTTTGGTCGGATGGTACCACAAACAAAACCAATATAATACAGGCCACTGGAGACTACGCCGTAACAGTGACCAACGAATGCGGCCAGTTTATTTTCTCCACTGAGGTTGTGGCAAAAGAATGTGAATGCAACCTTTATATTCCCAACGCGATCTCGCCTAACGGCGATGGGATTAACGACGAGTTGCAGGTGTTTGTCGGTTGCGATTTTCAGTACTACATCAAGCGGCTAAGCGTGTTTGACAGGTGGGGCAGCAATATATACACCACAACAGAAGGCATAAAAATCAGGTGGGACGGCAAATACAAAGGAAACCCAGTGCCCGATGGCGTGTATGTATGGTTCCTGGAGTACGAGGTCGTCCGTAATGGAAAGGTTCAAAAATTTATTAAAAGTGGCGATATAAGCGTTTTAAAATAATCCTGTTCAATATGAGAAAATCGTATATTGTCATTTATATTTTAGTTTGCATTTCAGGATATTGGACGCTCCTGCTATCCCAAGAACCTGTATGTGGTTATGACCGATTGATGGAACATTTAGATACCTTGTCGCTTTTGCGAATTTCGCAGACCAATCAACTTCTTGACAGTCTTGCCCAACAGCGAGGTAATCAAGTAGGTTCAAGAGGCGATATTGTTATTCCTGTCGTGGTTCATGTTGTTTGGAACAGCCCGGAAGAAAACATCAACAACGAGCGTATATTTTCTCAACTTGAGATTCTGAACAGGGATTTTAACGGCGAGAACATGGATCTAATAAACGCGCCGGAAGAATTCAGAAAACTGTCCGCACAAAAGGGCATCCGTTTTTGCCTTGCCTTAGAAAACCCGCAAGGAGAACCTGTATCCGGCATAACGCGGACAAAAACCGCGATAGCGGCGATTGGGACAAAGAGCGAACTATACTCAACCGCATTGGGCGGGAGCGATGCTTGGGACCCAAAGCGGTATTTCAATATTTGGGTATCTAACACAGGTGACTTTTTGACTGGCTTTGGGGCTTATCCCGGCTTAGTTGCCCCAGAAAAAGATGGTTTGGTCGTACACCCGAAATATTTTGGGAATAACAACTCCAAAAGATACAATCTTGGGCGAGTGGCCATTCACGAAGCAGGGCATTACTTCGGATTGAAGCACATATGGGGAGACGACGAAGATTGCAGTACCGACGATGGCGTGGAAGACACACCATTTCAAATGAGTTTTTACAAAGGCTGTCCTACCTACCCACAGGTTTCGTGCGGGAGTTCAAATATGTTCATAAACTTTATGGATTACGTGGACGATGACTGCATGGTCATGTTCACGCAGGGTCAGATGGACAGGATGTTGACGACCATTGAAATGATGAGGCCTGGTTTAATGGCATCTGAAATTTCTTGTGCCCAAAGCAGTGCACAAGAATTGAATATAGCATTTACGGTGTATCCAAACCCTGCAAGGGGAACAATCAGTATAAAATTCAAAGAATATGTGGCTGAAATTGGGAGTATAGGAGTATATAACTCTATTGGGCAAGAAGTATATAGTACTACAACAGTCCTGTTCGACACAATGAAAGTTGATTTACCAGATATAGTCCCCGGAGTTTATTGGGTTAAGGTGGGAGGTCAAACAGAAAAGTTTATAGCAATATAAAGAATTACTTCCAACATGTTCGGGTGATGCTATTAATATAAGCGTATCAAACAATGCTGCCAATTTTGTCATGGGATACGCCAATTTTGTCGTTGTTTTTAACATTTTAGGCAATGTATCTTTGTAATATTATGCTGCTTGCGGCGAAGACTATTTAGGGGAGAGATGATATGCCCCCCTTCGTTTATTATAAACGCACCTTTTGCATCTTTCACAAATTTTTTCATTTTCTAACCGATTTATCATGAAAAAAACAAACGTTATCGTTGCGGTTTTAGCACTTGTTTTCGTTTGCCAATCTGCCATTTTTGCTCAAGGGTCTTTCATGTCTACCTCAAGTATCGCTCCCTCCAACTTGTCAAACGCAGAACAAAAAAGGCTTCAAGAGATTGAAAATTCACCCAATACTAGTACCACGCAGTTGGTAACCATGGGAGATATTGCCAATATTGTTGATGACAATGGGTCTTTTACTTTTAATGTCCCTGGATTTAGTAACCCTTATACTGCACAAGCAAAAGTAGTCGAAGCAAAATCATCAACGGACTTTACTTGGATGGGAGACGTATACAATTACGCTGGCGGGATGGAAGGTAGCATGGTTTTATATAGCGAGGATGGTGAGGTAAGTGGCACTTTCGACCTCATTGACAATTCTTACGAGCTCACTCCCTTATATCATGGCTTGAGTATCTTGTCGAAAATCGAACCGGATCTAAATCAGGTAGAATGCAGCACTCCCAGCTTTCTAGGTGGCGAAGGCCCTCCACCAGCTGGTGATAGGACTGACAATTGCGTTGTCAGAATATTGGTATTTTATTCTCCTTCTGTGATAGTAAACAATTTTAACGTGAGTGCCTTAGCGAACGCTGCAATCGCCCAAGTAAACCAAGCATTGATAAATAGTGGCATTAATCAGCTAGACTTGAAGGTACAGCTTGCCGGGCTGTTGCCCAACCCAACGTCTTATAGCGTTACTGGCGACATGGAAGCTGATTTGGCTAGTTTTCGGAACAATACAGATGTTCAAGCATTGAGGGGTCAATATTATGCAGATATGGTAGTACAATTAAGCAATAATATCCTCTATGACTTTGCTGGGATTACCAACTTAGGACCCAATTTTTCCAGAGCATATGCCATCGTTCAAAGAGACAACGCGACGGCAACAAAAACATTCGCGCATGAAGTTGGTCACATGTTTGGTTGTAATCATCAGCAATGCTCCATAACACAAACCGCAGAGTGTACCCCTGATGTTGGTTACAATCATGGATACAAATATACTGTGGAGATTATTATCCATTTACATGAAGATGTGCGACGAACTTACAGCACAATTTTGCATGTACTTACTGCAAGTGCTCCTAGGCAGTTGCGCTATTCTAATCCTAATATAAGTCAATCAGGAGTTCCAACAGGCATCGCCAACAGCAACGATAACGCAAGGGTTATTCGCGAAAACGGTTGCACAGTTGCAAATTTTGAAGCAACGCCATTGGTTGCTAATATTACAGGCCCCTATTGGGGTGAGCCAAACCAAAGCGTCACCTTGGGCAGCACAGTATCAGGGGGTACTCCGCCCTATCAATACGAGTGGAAAATGGGGACCAACCCGATGAACTATAATACCTCCTTAGGCAACGGTACTAGTGCCACATTTACTGTTATCTATCAATCCCATTACATTAGATTGAAAGTAAGTTCTGCCGATGGGCAAGTAGTGTATGCCTATAGAACGGTAAATCGCTTTAATCATAAACCTACATCTGGCAACACCTCTGCTCCCTCTTTTGTAGAAAATAACGATATTGCAATAGAATCAATCGCCCCTAATCCATCAAATGTATCGACTATCGTTGAGGTTAATGTTAATTTTTCGACAAATATTAAAATAGATGTTATTAATTCGTTAGGAGAAGTGATCAGCTTATCTCAAAATAATTATTTTGAAAAAGGCGAATACTCATTAGCATTCGATACAGGGCAATTGCCAGTCGGAAATTACTACATTAGGCTGAAAACCTCAAATGCTACTCTATTAGAGAAGCTTGTGGTATTGAGATAACCAAGCCTTTTAACGCACTGTTGAAGAATTTAATAAATACTCACGTTTTTATAAGAAAGCTATATGGACAAGCAACTCTTTTTTATTGTTTTTTCCTTGTTCACTTTTGTTTGTTGTAAAAAGGAAAAAGAGCCCATCACACAACCTTTTGCTTACTGGGGAGAATCTTCTTTCCAAGTGAATGGTAGTACAATAGAGGCAAGTCCATATAGCTTTCTGGTTGAACCAGATTCTACAGTCATCATAATTCTTAATGTGCTCAATCCATCGGAAACAAAGACAGGAAGCCTCTCCTTTCATAACATACCTATAAGAACAGGGGTTTATCCTTTACAAAAAAGGGTGTGGTCATTGCCCGATAATGGTTTGCCGTTTACTTTTTTTCATGAACTTGCAGATGATGTTATTCTTGGAGAATACAATCTGCTGGAGAGTAAGCCCTCAAATCAGTTTACCATTACCTCATTTGATAAGGAGACAAATGAATTAATGGGCACCTTTGATGTCACATTTGTCTTAGATTCTTTAGACAAGATATTAAATCCAACGCTTCTGGATACATTGAGGTTTTCCGATGGTTATTTTCATACAAAAGTTCGTAGACAATAGTATTTGATTCGATTTCCTAGACCAAGCCCTTCTCTTCCCTCAATGGCGGAGAAGGGTTTGGTCTAGTAAATCGAAGCAATGTTATTTTAGCCTTGGATGGTTCTCTGACGATGCGTTTGCATCTTCTGTTGATATATGGTTCAGCAAATCCAAGTAGATAGGCTATCTATAATGTAGGCAATTCCGGAATCACCTTTACCAATCAGGCATTTTCCAATAGTGCTACAAATGCTAATCTGGTAAAGGTTGGCATCGAGCTCTGGCCTGGATATAGTGAGGTTGGTAAAAGTTACAGCACTATATTGTCAGATTTAATGACAAGTGGAAATACTACCGGTCAATTTGTTAATACCAGAAAATTGGCGTTGGGGGCAGATATAGTAGTCTTGCTGGTGAGAGAGTCTAAAACTGACCAAAGTGACCTTGCCATAGGAATAGCAAACCTGGCCCCTTCATCCTCCTCTGGTGGATATGCTGTTTCCTGGACCAGTACCGTTGAAAATATCGTCTTTGCACATGAAGTAGGCCACTTATTCGGCGCAGACCATGAGCCCTGTTCAGCTTCAGATGCAACGACTAATTGTTCCAGTGCTACTTACAATTGGCATGCACACTCATTGAACATATCAAGCACATTAAACAAAAAAACCATTGTTTGGGGCAATTACATACAGGGCAAACATATTACCCATTACTCGAATCCTGCTGTAAATTTTATGAACACCCCAACCGGTACGGCCACCCGTAACAACGCGCTGAGGATAAAAAACCGCACATGCATATTGGCGGACTTCAACCCAAGTGAAGGACCATTGGCAGGTTATATTGATGCGCCAAATTTTGGTTGTCAAGGATTCCCGGTGTATGCAGATGCTGTGGTGACTAGCCCTCCGAACCCTAGTGTGACTTATGCATGGTACAAAAGTACCAATGGGGGCACTACTTTTGGTGGAATTATAGGCACGAATGCATCAATAAGCGTGATCATGCCTCCAGCGCCCGGTTCCGTAGTCCTGAAGTGTGTCATAACAAGCAATACAAACCAAATCCTCACACTTTTCAAAACCATAATAAGCCTAGATAATTTAATTCCTGATTGTAAAAACGAAAGGGATCAAAGCCCAATTGAGGGTAAAGAGGAATTTACTGTTTCAGTTACGCCGAATCCTGCAACCGATTTTGTTAATTTCGTGATATCCAGCTCAAAGGAGATGGAGTTTACGCTGGAGGTCACAGACTCAAAAGGCAGTTTTATTCTCCAAGAAGAAGGTATCTTGAGGTCAGGCGATAATTTTATTCAAGCGAACATGACCTCCTTTCCAAAAGGTGCTTATTTTTACCGGGTACGCTCGGGAGAAAAATTCTT
This sequence comes from Saprospiraceae bacterium, assembly GCA_031373015.1. Lineage (GTDB taxonomy): Bacteria > Bacteroidota > Bacteroidia > Chitinophagales > Saprospiraceae > M3007. Next base: position 9,022 of record JANMME010000432.1, on the reverse strand, counting down.
TACTGACAGTTTCATAATGAATTAGCGATGAAAAAATTAACGCATCTGATTGTTGTTTTCACACTTTCTGTGGCTTGCCTTTTATCATGTAAAGACAAATCTTTAGATGAAGTAGACGAAAACAATCTTCCAAACAATACCTATTGGGGCACTGCAAACGCGGTGGTTAATGGTGAAACCCATATCTGCAAAAGCGCGGCTTCATTATTCAATTCGACAGGGAAAATTAATCTGACCTTAGCCTTTGACGTCATTCCTGATTATCTCAGACATAAGATCAACATCAGGAATCTTCCGGCCAAAGTAGGTGATTATGCTCTGGCAGATTATGTGCCGTTATGGGATGAACAACCTGAAAGTGTATTTTTTGGCTGGTATTCCCAGGATGCTGTTATTTCTTTTTACCACCAGATGCAGGACAGTACTTTTCTTTTGAAAGTGACAAAATTGGATACCGTCGCCAATGAAATTTCAGGCACGTATTCTGGCGTTTTTGTTACTGACTTACCTGGACCGGAAAACCCTGCGCCAGATACCGTGCGCTTCGAGCAAGGTGTGTTCAGCACAAAAATTGGACGACAGTAAATACTCCAAAATAATTTTCGACGAAAAGCCAGTTGGGAACAACAATATTTTCACCAATTTAAACTATCGATATGACCGATTTTAAATTTTTCCGCATTAGGGGGAAGTACATTTTGCTTGCCCTTCCGCTGCTCCTCGTGGCTGCTGCCATACTCCTGACCCACAGCTGTCAGAAAGAAGCGCCTCAGCAATGGGCGTTTAAGGGCAATAATCCAAACTTGCAAGCATCCAACAGGGATGCGTTTGAAGTCAATCTTTCTTGGCTTAAAACTTATCAAACGAACCTAGCCTCCGCCAAGAATGGTGGTTCTATGTCTCAGAATTACACGACCGAGCAAATGGCCGCAGGTGCCGAAGCTTTGATAAATGTCGCTACCGTTTCAAACAAACCGCGCAGCGTGCACCAGTCGAAAGTGACCAACTTTCAGGTAAGCAACAGTACCAACAATGCTCAGATACTCAAAGACATTTACAATGGAGCATACACCGCCTATCGTAACCATTGGCTTTCTACGGATACATCACAAACTTATCCAGTGGTTCTTGAAGTGAGCGTGGCATCCGTCTCGTCTACTATTATCAACATTAAAGCGACTTCGGTAGTGGCCGTTTGCAACACCTGCCTGCTACAGCATTACACCAACAGCAGCGCACCCTGCGACGGCGATGCTTTTGCAGCAGACGAAGCATTCTATGTGGGCGGTGGAGATGAGGAGATGCTCCTGCTCAGCTCCTACATACTCCCGATGTGCAACCACCCTTGCGGCACCACACCTGCTTGTGCGACGCCCGCTACCACGGCATACGAGCAGATCGAGGCCCGAATCAACCTTAACTATTTGGCCAACAACCCGCCTTGCCCACCAGGGTACTCCCTTGCAGGCTACATCAACGTGACTGGCCCTATATATGCCCAAGGAGCTCCCTTTGATTTTTTGGAGGAAGATTGTGGGATTGCAGAACAACAACAAATTGGAACCTGCATGGAAGACGAACTGCTAAATTGCGCTTACTGCTCTTTTTACGAACAGATTGGGACAGACCCATTTGCCATTCCCGCTGGCAAGCAGTTCATTTCACTCAACCTTGGTGTCAATTTTTGCTTTTGTGTAGATCATGTTTGCGACTACCCCGCCTACCCTATCGCGCAGTATACCTATGGCTGCCCAGTTTGCAGGCACACCATTGTCTATCCGGGCTGGTACGATCCTGTCTATGTCAATCTTGACAATTTAAGCATGTAATTTATCTTCGCGCCACTTTCCCGATGGGGTTGTTTTTGCAAACCCCATCGGGAATTTATTATAAAAAATGAAACACTTCATACTCCTAACTTACGTTGCGCTTGCAGGCCTTTCAATTGAAAGTGGCTTTGCCCAATCGGACACCATCTTGATTGGGTATTCCCAAAACGATATTGGCTCTTCATTCATAAACGAGATGACCATCTTGCATGATAATAAAATTGGGTTTACCCAAAAGACCATTTCGGGCTACAAGACTTTCGTCACCGACACGAAAGGGCAAGTGATCCACCAGCACAAATTGGATTATGTGGACGGGTACACCATCAGTTCCAGTTCCTTTATGTTCGATGATGTGTCGCGCTATGTCTATATCGGGAACGCCATGCGGAATGGAAAACGATTTTTCATCTCCTACTCATTAGATACCACGCTCCAAGACCTTCGGCTTCTTGACACTGTTGAAGTCGAGGATGATGTCGCCGTGTTTACAAATATGATGAAGTACAACCCACACAAGGCTATTTGGGAAGGGTTTGGTTATGGGAGCTGGGTAGATGGTTCGGGTACAGGCTATATCTGTTACATCGGTTTAGATGAACACTTTTTTTTCGAAAAATTCGAACGGCTGCATGGAGACTACAAAAAAGCCATTGTGCTTGAATTTCAATGGATTGAAGCATTAAAACGGTATTTTATCAAACTATTTGCGGATCGCTCCCTGCTTGTTGACGAAGGACTTAATGTTGTTAATGAAGTCGTTGGCATCACCTTGGTTTACGAGTTTAATGGTACCCACATCACTTCGTTGGGGATGTACGATTGCCTTGAACCGGTAGGCAGCACGATGTTTTGTTATGCCAAGGAAGATTTCAACTGGCCCTACAATGCGGCATTTGCTACGCTGGACTTACTGGGCGATAGCATCCATTTGGTCGAGGCGATCCCATTGAGCGATCCGCCCTTGGGAATGAACTATGCCTCCCAAATGCGCGTGGATTTGGATGGCAACTATGTCATCTCTGGCATTGATGGGTTTAGTCCTCCGAATCCCAATACAGTCAGAGTGGCGAAGTTCTCATCTGTTACCTACGAAAAGATATGGGAGTTTTCGTATCAAAAAGAAATGTGTTTCGCTATTTGGGACATGGAGATTGACCAGAATAACGACATCATCTTGGTCGGGCAATCGTGGAATATCTTTGGAGACGGCCAAGCACGAGGTTTTCTAATGAAAGTGTACTCCAACGGCGCACTTACTTCCTATCACGAAATACCTGATGACCTCAGCGACCCATGTTGGGTGCAAATAAATCCAAATCCTATTACTTCCACACTATGCTTACAGTCGGCCAAACAACCCCAGAGCATGCGTCTCTGGGACCTGAGTGGAAGGCTTGTTTTGGAAGGAAAGGTAAGAATGACAGATGTTGCTGAGCCTTATTGCATAGACCTCCCGCCCGCAATAATGCCCGGCTTTTATGCCGCTGAAGTGTTATTCGCTGATGGCACGCGCGTTATTAAAAAAGTGGTGGTAGGCCGGTAACCTTACCGCCCAAACCCAATCCCCCGCCTCACAAACAGATTCAATTTGTCCTTGTCAAACGTAAACGTCGCCACATCGTCCAACTTGAGTGTGTGCAGTTCTGGCTCTTCAGAAATTCGGGCAGCCGAAGCGCGTAGGTTCTGGTTTTTGATGGCTTCCATCACCACCTGGCGCACCGTGCGGGCATTGCCAAAGTATTTGTCGCGGAACTGGTGCAGGAAAGTCATGTACTTGCCCAGATGCTCGCGGGCTTCTTCTTCGACTTGGTATTTTTCCTGACGGAACATGTAGAGCGCGATCTCCAGCAGTTCTTCGGGCGAATAATCCTCAAAACGCAGCACTTTATCAAAGCGACTGGCAAGGCCCGGGTTGGCCTTTAGGAAATTGTCCATGTTTTCCGGGTAACCAGCTACGAAGACAAAGAATTCGCCACGCCGGTCTTCCATGCGCTTGAGCAAGGTCTGAATGGCTTCGTCGCCAAAATCGCCTTGGGTGCCACGGGAAGCGGCAGCACTGAGCGCGTAAGCTTCATCAATAAACAACACCCCTCCAATGGCTTCTTCGATGCGTTCGGCCGTTTTGATGGCCGTTTGACCCACAAAACCTGCCACCAAACCTTGTCGGTCAGTTTCAACCGTATGGCCGCGTTCGAGCACACCAAGTGATTTGTAAATCTTGGTCAGGATGCGCGCCACAGTGGTTTTACCCGTGCCGGGATTGCCCACAAAAACGGTGTGGAGGTAAAAACGCCCCAGCACGTCGCGGCCACTTTCGCGATAAAAACGCACAAGGTCCACGAGTTCTCGGATATCGCGTTTGATGGCTTGCATGCCGATAAGGCTGTCGAGTTCGTGGAGGGCGGCGGCGAGCAGTTTTTCGTCCACAGGAATATTGGGCAATGCTTTTTTGCGGAACACTTGCACTTTTTCCACGTCTTCGCGGAGCACCACGGTGAGGGCTTCGGGGCTGAGATTGCGCACATTGGGCATGGCCATGAGCCGCAAGCCGAGTTGGATTTTGGCTTTGTCTACGAGGTCGTGTACGAAGCGAGCATTGCCAAATGCACGATCGCGGGAGCGGAAGGCTTCGGTAATGATCTCGTCTATCAGGTCTTTGGCTTCTTTGGCAAGCGTGACCTCCTTCTCTTTCGAAGCGTATTCGGCTATTTGAGCAAGTTCTTGCGGCAGGTAATCGGCAAATTCAAAGCTGAGTTTGAACCGACTGCGCAGACCAGGGTTGGAGTCAATGAATGTTTTCATCTCCTTAGGGTAGCCCGCCACGATGATGGCAAGGTCGCCGGGGCCGTTAGATAGCTCGCGCACGAGAATCTCCACCGCTTCACGCCCAAAATCCTTGCTGTCTTCAGGGCTGCGGGCGAGGGCATAAGCTTCATCAATGAACAGCACGCCACCGCGCGCCATTTCGATGGCATCTTTGACTTTGGGGGCCGTTTGGCCGATGTATTCGCCGACCAAATCGGAGCGGTCCACCTCGTGAACATGGCCTTTGGAAAGCAGCCCCATCTTTTTGTAGAGGCGGCCCATCATTTTGGCCACGGTGGTTTTGCCCGTGCCGGGGTTGCCGCTGAAGACGGAATGCACGTTGATGCCGTCTTTTTCAGCGAAACCTTTTTCTTTTCTAAGTTGCAGGAATTGAATGTATTGCGCGTGTTCGCGGACTTTCACTTTGACCTCGGCAAGTCCGATCAGTGCGTCGAGTTTGACCAATACTTCCTCGAAAGTCTCCGTGTCTTCCGGCTCGGGTTCTAGGAAAACTTGAAGCCCTTTTTCGGGCAAATAAACCGGGTGCGTGCCGTAATCCCAATCCTCCGCCACATCAAAAGGCATCACGGCCAGGGTTTGATCCATGAACACGACTTCGGCGGTGTAACGATCCCGCCGCCAGGAGCCTTTCACGTTGGAGCCCCAGCCAGCGGTGATTTTTACGCCATCGTCGCCCTTTTGAACGCTATGAAGGCGCACCACCTGCCCCTTGAGTTCGCGGGCGTTGTTGTAGAATTTGATGAATACCTCGCACTGCCAGGCTTTGCTGAGCAGAACATTCTTGAGCATCAACTCGGCATAAACATAGCGGGTTTCTTCGTCATGGAACCGCTTGAGGTAGTTGCGATCAAATTCAGGGGTGTCATCGTAGGGGCCCTCATACATTTTGAGGGAGGTAATTTTGCAATATGGATTGTCGCCACGGCTGATCGGGCGACCTGCATCTTCTACAAAAAAATTCTTGGAACCCACTTTTTCCCCTTCTATCCAGGCTTCCCAGACATAGGCGCCTTTTTTCCAGAACACGCCTTCCTGCTTGTTCCCCCAGCCTTCGCGTATGTAGCCAATGGCGTCGAATTTGCTGACTTTGCGCTGAAAAGGCAGGATACAGAGCTCTTTTCGCTGTTTTTTAACGGTATAGCACCGGAGTTCAACGTTCACTTCCCAATCGTCAAGGTCGAACTGTTTGTTGAAAAAGGAAAGTTCGGCGTAGATATAGGAGGTTTCCAAGCGGTCGAAGACTTGGCGGTATTTTTTCTTGTTGTCGGCCAGCCATTCGGTGGACGAATAGATCTTCAGCTCCTTGAACTTCCAGTTCTTGTGCTCGGGAGCGTCGTTCAGTACAATCTGTGGTTCGGTTTCAAAATCCATAGCGTTGCAAATATGCGAACTTTAGTGGAAAGAAAAATAGCTAAGCGTAGATTTGCGCCTTATTTTCAGAAAAGACATGTCCTCTACCCACACTATGCTCTCTGAGCGCGTACAGAACCTCGCCGAATCCGAAACCCTCAAAATGGCCCGAATGGGCCGCGAACTCCGGGCCCTTGGCCACGATGTCATCAGTCTGAGCCTCGGTGAGCCAGATTTCGACACGCCCAACCACATCAAAGAAGCGGCTTATCAAGCGCTGAAAGACGGCTATACCAAATATACGCCCGTGGCAGGCTTGCCCGAACTCACCAAAGCCATCAGCGAAAAATTCAAGCGCGACAATAATTTGGATTATCGCCCCGAACAAATTGTGGTGAGCAACGGAGCCAAGCAGACCATTTACAACCTCTGCCAAGCCCTTCTCAATCCGGGCGACGAGGCCATTTTGTTCGCACCCTACTGGGTTTCTTATTATGAAATCGTGAAACTCTCGGGCGGTGTGCCTGTGTGCGTGTATGCAGGAGTGGAACGCGAATTCAAACCCACGCCCCAGCAACTTGCCGATGCCATCACGCCCCGCACCAAGTTTGTGCTGTTCTCCTCGCCTTGCAACCCCACGGGCAGCGTTTTCACCCGTGAAGAGTTGGAGGCTTTTGCCAATGTGCTTGCGGCTCACAGCCATGTTTTGGTGATAAGCGACGAGATTTACGAATACATCAATTTCACGCACGAACACGTCAGCATCGGCTCTTTCCCACAGGTGAAAGACCGTACGGTGACGGTGAATGGTTTTGCAAAAGGATTTGCTATGACAGGCTGGCGTTTGGGTTATATGGGCGCACCGAAATATGTGGCAGATGCTTGTTCCAAGATTCAAGGGCAAGTGACCAGTGGCGCCGCTTCCTTTAGCCAAAAAGCAGGAGCAGTGGCCTTAATGGCTGATCTTAGCCCCACGTTCGCCATGCGAGAAGCCTTCCGCGAACGGCGCGACATTATCCTTTCGATGATCGAAGAAATCCCCGGCATCCGTGCCAACCATCCAGATGGGGCCTTTTATGTCTTCCCCGATGTGAGCAGTTATTTTGGGAAAACGGACGGCCACACGGTCATCAAGGATGCCGACGATTTTTGCGATTACGTGATGACCAGTGCTTATGTCGGATTGGTATCAGGTGCTGCTTTTGGCGACCCAAACTGTTTCCGGCTGAGTTATGCTGCTTCTGAGGAGCAATTGCGGGAGGCGATTAGAAGGATGAAAGAAGTGCTGGGGAGGTTGAAATAAGCTTTTGTTGCTCAATCCGTGATTCGCCCCCCTTTCTCAAACCATTTCTTAATAACATCCTTGTCGGCTTGCGAGAGTTCGCCGCCTTGTGGCATGCGCTTGTTTTGAGGCGAAACTGGGTCAATCGTTGCCGCCTTGATAGACGCTGCGCGACTGCTGATGTCCTCGTCCGTTACAAACACAATGGGCATTCCCTGACCTCCGGGGGTGTGGCAGGTAATGCAGTTGGCTTGGATGATCGTTTTTACAATTGGGAAATACCGTGTTTCGACTGGATCTTTCTTGCAAGCCAGCTCGGTCAATACAACCAAGGTGGCCAAAATGAGTAGTTGTTTCATGTTTATGTTGGACGCAGCACTAGGCGCTTCCGGTGTCCGAAAGACAGGTTGTTTTTGGAAAAAGTTGGGGTAGGAGGAAGATAAAACTTACCTTGATGCAATCTTGGTTTTATGCCACGATGCTCTACTATGATTCCTGTTGGAAACCATTTTCAATTGCCTGATTGACAGTTATGTAGCGGATAAAGTGGGGATTTCCCAAGATTTTCTAGAACTGCCTTTAGCGGCAAGTCTAAAAGAGAATTTACGCAGCCTGTATTCCGGCAATCAACTCCGTGAAGCTGGCATTGGGAATGATGCCGGGCTTACCCATGACAAGCTTACCCGCAGCGACAAGATTTACTGGCTTGACCCCAAGCACGAGGATTTCCACGAAAACAACTTCTTCAAGCTTATGGATCTTTTTGTCCGCCATCTGAACAGCACTTGCTATACAGGTATTACGGGCTATGAATTTCATTATGCCCTGTACGAAACGGGCAGTTTTTACAAAAAACACCTGGATCAGTTTCGGAGCAACAAGAGCCGGGCATTTTCCATGATTATGTACCTAAACGCCGATTGGCAGCAAAAAGACGGTGGGGAATTGCGCATCTACCACGGAAATCACATCCAAACCATCGCACCGATGAACGGCACCTGCGTTTTTTTTAAAAGCAGTGAGTTGGAGCACGAAGTGTTGATGACGAATGAGCCAAGGTTGAGTATCGCAGGATGGCTGAAAACGGATTGAGCCTTAATCCTTCACTCCCTCCCCGACGACAAACTATACAACAACATCTTGAGCCGGGTGTAACAAAACAGCCATTCAAAAGTCTGGCAAGTGTTTGGAAGTTTCATTACAGAATTATGACCATTCATCGGACCAAAGTAACAATCCATCGTTTTTGAGCAGGTTACTGCAACCTCATTAACTGAACCTTTGTCTATCGAAACAACAAAATAAGGGCTTTGAGATTTCTTGACATTAGATACTGGATCGTTCAACCAGCACAATTTTCAAGAAATCCGTGGTTCATTCCTTTAACAATTCAATTTCTTAGTATATGAAAACGCAATTCTTCGTTACACTGTTTTTTGTTTTACCCGCCGTAGCTTTAGCGAAGGAGGGCTTCAATCCCATATCCAATTTACCCGCCGTAGCCAAGGCTACAGCTAATCAACCCGCCTTCGCCAAGGCTACGGCGGGTAAACCGACCGACATCAAAGTTGTGGTATCGCAAAAGCGCATCTGGCTTATAGCCGATGAGATGCCGATGAAATGCCTGAAGACGAAAATAAAGGATGCAGAAGAGAAGGTCGTCCTTGAAAAATGCTTCTCCTCCAAATGCGCTGATTGGTTCCTGAACATCGAGGCACTTCCAAAAGGCGAG
>JANMME010000409.1:0-3729 GCA_031373015.1 Saprospiraceae bacterium | reverse complement strand
ACAAAAACCGTTGCCAAATCTAAAAGAATGGTTCCGGCAGTTCGTTGTGCAGCAAGTGAGTGCATCAAACGGCTACAAGTGGGACGAGATCTTGCACAAAAACGTTGATTTTTGGGACGCTGAGGTACATATCATCCTGAATCTAAACAGGATGGAATGGACAACGCACCAAATATGGCTCTGGGGAACAAAATATCAGGAGGTGCCTGCTACCAAACTAAAGGGAAGACTCTGGCTGAAATCAAGGGGCATTGAAAAACCAAAGCAAATTGTGTTTGAAAGCTTCTGGAATACGACGTATCTAAAGATGCTGGATTGGGTGGAAATATAGCTCTTATGGATGCACTCCAATGGCCCTCAAAGCTTTCCGTACATTCACCAGTCCAGGCCGGTTCATTTTCAACAAATCTAAGGTGGCGCGGCCTACTGGCAAGAAGGGAAATCTTACGCCGGCGCATGTCCTGGTACCGTTTTGAATTCAGCGGCAAGTTGCTGGACAGGTACGCCCCGGAGTTTTGCAAGTTCGCCCAAAAGCAAGATTCGCTCTGCGCTTTTTTCTTCCAGCAAATGGTTGAGAAGGAGCAGTTCCTCATGCTCCTTCGGAGTCAAGGTCTCTTGTTGAAATTTGGTGTACAACTGTTTTTGCCTTCTCTTGACAGCCGAAGGAATGACGGCCTTGATTTTTTTCAATAATTCAACTTCTCGATTGGCGGGTGCTTTGTCAGTTCGATTAGACAGCAATCGGGTTACTTCTCCGGCCACCGTTGCCAGGGCTTGATTGTCTAATTGTCGGATGCCTTTGAGGAGTTCGTCAAAGCCAACTTGGACACCATTTTCGATTTCTATTGTTTGCATAAATTTATATCTAATTAGGCGAACCCAATGGAAGGAATGGCTGCAAAAGTAAAACATTTTAAGGCAATCTCAATGGGATGAGATTTGACAACTTTTAGAAAGTTGCGCCCCCAATCCTATAAAATCCTTCACAATCAAGCAAATCCTAATTTCACCCCTGCCCCATTTTTCTTTTCGCCAAAATCTTTGGATGTTTGCAGCCCACAAAGCGCATCCTCCTGGCATGAAGATCCCCCGTTTACTCGCCGTATTTGTTTTTCTACTCCTGGCGCAAGTCGTTTTTTCCCAAACTACTCCTTCTTCTGGAGGATTTCGGGGAGCCGCGAAATCGCCCAACGAATTCCTGCCCTACAAACTAGGCGAGCAATTTACCCCCCACTATTTGCTGAACGCCTATTTCGACCAACTCGCTGCTGGAGAGCCATCTACGATGCGTTTGGAAAAATACGGCCAAACCAATGAATCCCGGCCCTTGCAAATCGCCATTTTTTCCTCTCCTGAAAACATGGCGCGGCTCGAACAAATCCGCCTCAATAACCTCCGCCTCGCCGGCATGGCCGAGGGCCAGCCCGACCTGAGCAACCCCATCGCCATCGTCTGGATCAGCATGAGCGTACATGGCAACGAACCTTCCGGTTCGGAATGCAGCATGGAACTGGCCTACCGACTCGCTACCCAGACCGACGAAAAAATACAAGAATGGCTCAAAAACACCGTTGTCATCCTCGACCCTTCGCTCAACCCAGATGGATATGATCGTTACACAAGTTGGAACCGAATGGTCTCAAACCTGGCGAAAAATACCGATCCGGATGCCCGAGAGCATACCGAACCCTGGCCAGGTGGGCGCGTAAACCACTACTATTTTGACCTCAATCGCGACTGGGCCTGGGCCACACAGGCGGAAACCAAACAACGGCTCGTGGTCTATCACCGTTGGCTGCCGCACGTCCACCCGGATATACACGAACAGGGTATAAATGACCCCTATTATTTCGCGCCGGCTGCCGAGCCCATGCACGAACTCATCACCCCCTGGCAGCGCGATTTTCAGGTGGAAATCGGGGAAAACAACGCGCGCCATTTTGACAACAACGGCTGGTTCTACTTCACCAGAGAGGTTTTTGACCTGTTTTACCCCTCTTATGGCGATACTTATCCAACCTTCAATGGGTCCATTGGAATGACTTACGAACAGGGCGGCGGCCCACGCGGCGGTCGCGCGGTGAATATGGACAATGGCGATACGCTCACGCTCCACGACCGCATAGAGCACCACCTTACTACCTCGCTTTCTACCATCGAGGTGAGCAGCAAAAGCGCCAAACCGCTGGTTGAAAATTTTCGGGAATACTTCCGCCTTACCTCCACCCAGCCGCAAGGCCAGTACAAGGCTTTTGTTATACGCGAGGCCAACGACCCAAACAAGGTAAAAGTGCTCTGTGCGTTGCTTGATCAACACCATATTCAATATGGCCGCGTTGGCATAGGCATGAGCGGCGTGAAGGCCTTTGACTATGCGAGCGGCAAAGAAATAAGCGCTTCCATCAATCCCAACGATTTGGTTATCAGCACCTATCAGCCCCATTCGGTCATGGTGCAAGCCTTGTTTGAGCCAGAGGCGAAGCTGGTAGATTCAATGACCTACGACATCACCGCTTGGTCGCTTCCTTTTGCCCACGGACTGGAAGCTTATGCGTTGAAAGAGCGTTTAGACCCTAGAAAACCCTACGAAGCGTACCGCCCACAAAAGGATTTGGCAACTGATTCGCCTTACGCATGGTGCGTGCATCGGCGCTCTTTGGCCGAAGCGCAGTTTGTGGGGACTTTGTTGCAAAAAGGCGTACGGCTGCGCACGGCCATGGAGCCCTTTGACTTAGCGGACCAACAATATGCGGCGGGCGCGTATGTAGTCTCCAAAGCAGACAACCATAATTTAAAAGGTGTGCTGGACAGCATCGTCATTAAGGCGGCTGAAGCGGCCAATGTGCGGCTTTACCCTGCATTTACGGGCTCTGCTAAGGCTGGTAAAGACCTCGGTTCGGAGGCTTTTCATTTGGTGAAACCACCGAAAATCGCCCTGGTTTACGGCGACGATGTGAACGAAAACTCGTATGGCCATACCTGGTTTTTCTTTGAGCGGGAACTGGGCTACCCAGTCACGCCGATTCCATTGGATAAATTGAGAAAAATTGATTTGAGCAAATACACCAGCCTGATTTTCCCAAACGGTAGTTACACTTTGGATGAAAAAACGCTGGAAACGATCACAAAATGGACGGAAAAAGGCGGTCGGCTCATCGCGTTTGAAGGCGGTCTTAAGGCTTTTGCCGACAAAGACGGGTTTGATTTGAAAACAAAGGAGGCTCCCAAAAGGGATTCTTCGGCGCTCCGCAAACCCTTCATGACCCGGCAGCGCGATGGCCTCAGCGATGGATTGCCGGGCGCTATTGTGCGGGCTACCGTGGACAATTCCCACCCACTGGGGTTTGGATTCCCCAACTATTACCACTCGCTCAAGACCCTTTCTGATGCTTACCAAATGCCTGAAAAAGCCGAGGCCCCGATTTATTTGGAAGAAAACTACTTGTCTTATGGCTTTATCGGAAGCCGCGTGAGGCCACAATTGAAAAAAACGCCCATTGCCATCGTACAGAAAATGGACGAAGGCGAAGCGGTCTTTTTTGTGGACAACCCGCTTTTCCGAAGCTTCTGGCAGCAAGGGAAAGCGCTTTTTGCAAATGCGTTGTTTTTTTGAGGATGCTTTAAATCTAAGCATTTTTTAAAACACTAAGGAACTAAGGGACACTAAGGGATTCATGCCCAAAAACAATTTCCCACTTCCCCCTTTTAAAACACTAAGGAACTAAGGGA
>JANMME010000504.1:0-8346 GCA_031373015.1 Saprospiraceae bacterium | reverse complement strand
ATTCCGAAATGAGAGAGCAGGATGAAAGAGGGAAATTTCAACTCGCTGAACGACGTGCTGAACAGCGTGGCGAACAGCGTGGGGAGGAAAAGAAAGAGACTGAGACAGTCTTAAAATTCCACGATAAAGGTATGACAGACCGAGAGATCGCAGACCTGTTGGATATTCCTATTGAAAGAGTGAAAGAAGTAATGGGTAATCATAAGAATAAATAAGGATCGAGCAGTATTTATAATACTGCCCGTTTCGTAAAGGGGCTTTTTATTGTTGTCTTTTGCTCACAAGTCTTTACATTGCCGCATTAAAATTTTCTACGATGACTACACTTTTGAATCAACTGATAAACTCGCTTCAGCACCTCAGCCCTGTTTGGGGGCCTTATTTGAAAAAGACCCAAGGCCTTGACCTATATGCCAAAGACCTCGAGGCCGAGTTGAGTCGCCCCCTAAATATTGACCGCAGTGTTCCGGGTTTTGAAGATTTTTCCCCGCAGGGAACAAAAGGCATAGAGCCCGGAGACCCAGCCTCCAGCCTCTTGTATCACGCCCTTGCCAGCCCGAATGTATGCCCGGACGGCGCCAACAGCCAAGACTTCCCCAACTGGGCTGAACTGGATGCGCTAGAAAATTACATCTGGGGCCTCCAGCCACTTCAGGCCGCTGATTTGGAAGGAAAGGTGATCGCAGTGTTTGCCTATCAATATCGCCCTAAACCCGCGACCACACACCAATTGTATGCCGATCTTGCGTATTCACGCATGGGATTTGCCCGGGTTGGCAACGCAAAACCTTTTTACATCGGTTCGGAACGGGGATATACCGCTGATACGGGCGTTTCAGGGGAAGTGGCGGTGTTGCCAGCGCGATATGGCGCTTTTTTGGCAGAATGGCGCACTGGAGCGAATGCCCAGGTTTCCCTGATCGGCGAACCGGTAGATGGCGACAATGACCGAAAGTTCTTATACCCGCTTCGCAAACTTTTTCCCGGCCAGGCATGTGTGGATGCCAATCTTACGGTTGATTTTTCTGAATGGCATTTGAGCACAAAACTTGCCCGAGTGGTGAGTGGTGATGGAACACCTGATGGCAAACCCATGGCGCTTCCTCCGGGTATTGATGCTCACCGGTCGCCGTTCATTCGCCAAAGTCCCGATCCGGAGCTGGTGGTTTTGGAAAAAGTTGGCCAGGCTTCAGTATCCATCATGCCACCTGCAGCCCCTTTGGTGCGCGTTGCGAAACAGCAAAATTCAGTTACGAATCAACTGGAGATCGCCCGTTTTCAAGTGCCTCCAGCCGTTTCTCCTGCTTTGACAGACGTCGTTACGGCCATTCTGCAAAATAGCGCCCTGACTGAATTGGTAGACAATACGACTGTGGCGATGCGCTATACCGGGAAACTCAGTGAATTGGATGCTGGTATTGGCGCACAATTGGATGCCAGTGGCGCAACCGCAAAGTTGACAGGCGATCCCAAGGCCAAGGCCTCCGAACTTACGATTGAGCAAATTAAGGCGATCATTGCTGCTGCAGCGGCCCTGATTCAGTCGGGCAAAGCCACCCAGGAACAAATCGGCCAGGCCATCTTCATGTTCCAAATCCTGTTGACAATCAAACTTTTAAATGACGAAAAAACGGCCCCTGCCGTTTCTGAGCAAGATAAAGCCAATCTTTTCGGATTTGTAGTAGTTGAAATACAAAAAACGGTCTTGAACAGGCACTACAGTTCATTGTCCATGGTGGGCGATTTGGAAAAAGTGCTTAGCGAAGGCTTGCAATTGATACTACGCCAACCGGCTCGGGTGGGTCGGAACGCCCCAGAGTTTGCTAATATCCGCCATAAAGTGATTGACCCGGCGTACCCTGCCGATCCGTCCGAGATGTCCAAACACTTGCTGGATCTCAATACTTTGCCCCTGCCGGCAAAGCCTGGTGAAGCTGATCCATTTGGCCAGGCAATCGCGGATGGGGGATATGAGGTGGCATTGTTTGAGGACGGAGTATCAGATGGCTGTGTCTCGGTGGCAATATCTGGCCTCCCTGCTCCCTTGATTGCTTATCCCGCATTTTCAGTGATCGGTGCGCCAAGTTTGTTCCCGCGCTCCTCCGACCTGGATCTGGAGGCCTGGTGGAAGACGTATGGTAGGGATCAATTTGCCGAAGGCGATCCGCAACCTTTGGCTGAAGGCCGGTTTGCAGCCAATCCAGCCATTCGCCGCCCCGGAAGTATGGCCGCTGCGTTCGACTTCGCAGATAAAACCTACACCGCAGTGCTGGGTCGCCCCTGCGGTGTGCCTGGGCATGCACCGCCGCCCAATCACCTTCGCAAGAAATTCCGTACCAGTTTCATGCCGGATGCGGCCTCCAACGAGTTCTACCCCGGTTGGGATGTTACCATAGATACAGATAAGAATGGTGAGTTTTTCTATACTACGCATGGCCTTGGTTCACCCTACCCCGAGGATGTCAAATTTTGCTCCGCCGCAAATGGATTTTGGCCGGCCGCAGCACCCGATTCGGCTCGTGTATTCCATCGGCTGGATACGCCTACCTCTATTCCGCTGATGGACTCCGAACTCGGTTATCATCCCGATTCGCCCATGGTTGCCGCTGGAAAGGCGAAGTCTGCTATGGGCTGGGACGGCGGGTATGGCCCCTTCTTTCAGGAAAAAGAGGGTAAATTAGGAGTTAATTACGCCAGCATGGATCGTACCGATTATGTTTCCAATGCGCTTGCAGGAACTTTTGGCCTCGATTTGTTTGAGAAACTGAAAAGCGATGTGCTAATTGAACGACTCGATGTGCAACGCCTGGCAATCGCAACGCTTCCACCGAACGACGACACGGTACGAACCACCACACTCTGGCTGATTACAGCTTATGAAGTGGAAGACTGGGCCAAGGCAGGAGACCCAGATTTAAAAGGCCATGGATTCTTTTTTCAATTTGTGACCACCGACGACCAAAAGGCGCCGGTTCAATTGACCTCGGAGCTGCCTACCCAAACCAACAAGTTCACCCGATTATGGCAAGAGGTGGACAAGGTTTATACCTGTAGGGTAACCCTTGATGCAATTCGTTGGTGGGAAGGATCAGAGCCCAATCCAACATCAGGGGCTATTCTGGTGCCTGCCGGATCCAACTAATGGTGGACGTGGTGGTAATAGGCGCCGGGCCAAGTGGCACGGCTGCAGCGATCCGATGTGCGGAGGCTGGATTGTCGGTAGTAATTTGCGAGCGGCAGGCATTCAGTGCTGAAAGGCATAGACCAATGGAGAGCCTGCATCCTGGCTGTATTTCGCTGATTGATCAGCTTGGAATAGGGCAGGAATTTCGCCAGGCAAATTGGCCGCGTTTTCCGGGTATCGAAGTGGCAGGTCACTTCAGACCTTTTGGTGCTGATACAGATGGTGTTTGGATGGGTTATCATATTGATCGTGCCCGTTTTGACCGGATATTGCAAAGACATGCGGAAGCGGTAGGCGTACAAATCCTGCACAATGTCAAAGTACTAAAGTTGCTACGAAATGAAAAGCAGGTGCTTGGGGTAGTTATGCCTGAAAAAGAGCTGACTGCTCAATGGGTGATAGATGCCAGTGGCCGAAATCAATGGGCAGCATCAAAACTGGGTTTAAGGCGCAAAATTTCTTCCGCCCCACTCATGGCCTGGCGAGGCGAAGTATTAGGGCAATTGTCGGATCGTCGGGCGCGGTTTGAAAGGCATGGCGATGGATGGCTTTGGACTGTACAAACTGATAATGAAACGATTGCATGGACCTTGCTTGCCCCCATTTCGGCAATAAAAGAAAGTGCTCCTCCTGTCTTGGCTGGTTCAGCAGTGCAACTTAAGGCACGAGGCTTCGATGTCACATGGCGCGCAGTGCGCCCAGTGGCCATGCCAGGCCTTTTATTGGTTGGAGAAGCAGCAGCGCAGCTCGATCCCGCCGCTGGTCAGGGCGTCTTCTTTGCCCTTGAATCTGGTCTGCGGGCCGCCCAAACTATTTTAGAATGTACTGCAGCTCCGGGACAAAGCGCCTTGGCCCTGGCCAAATATGATGACTGGGTAATGCGGGAATTTGAACGCAAAACGCATGCACTTAGAACGATGTATGCTGACCTTGACTTAAGGGCTCACTTATCCAGTTTTTAGCCGCTGGCGCAATGGCTTCAGCCTTGTGCCTCCCATTCCAGTCGGCTGTGCCGACAACATGAGTCCCCCGGATTTTCGGGGTTGTTCATGTCATTTTAGGGTATTACGCACCCACTTCTAAAAATTCGGAATGACTCATGTTTCTTGCTTCGCACATAACTCAGACATGGCAAGATACAAGCCTCCTATTACTCCAAATCGAAAATAAAGGTGAATTTTTTCGATTTGAATCTGAAAAATCAATAAATTTGCCTTCAAAAAAGGTATGATACCACGGACACAAGCGCAAAATATCCAGCAATGGCTCGGCAAAGGGAAGGCCATTATCGTTATTGGTCCCCGGCAAGTTGGCAAAACTACACTTGTGCGCCAAATTAGCCAAAATCTGGACAAAAAAGTCCTTTGGCTAACCGGCGATGACCCAGAAACACGATCTCTTCTGGACAATATCTCGCTGGCCCGGCTGCAAAACCTTCTCGGACAAAATGATGTAGTAGTGGTAGATGAGGCACAACGATTCACCAATGCCGGGTTGATGCTCAAACTCATCACTGACCATTTGCCTCAGGTGCAGCTTTTCGTCACAGGATCCTCTTCGCTCGACCTTGCTTCCCAAACCAAAGAGAGCCTCACAGGTCGAAAAATTGAGTTCCATCTCTATCCTCTTTCTTTTGTAGAAATGTGCGACCATCACGGCTACCTGACCGAGCGGTCACTGCTTGAACATCGAATGCTTTATGGGTATTACCCGGAAGTAGTGCAACAAGCCCCCTTACAGGCTCAAAAAATTCTCAATGATCTGAGCGATGGGCTGATGTACAAAGACCTGCTTTCTCTCGACCAAATCAAAAAACCATCTCTGCTCGTCAAACTTTTACAAGCGCTCGCGCTTCAGGTGGGCAGCGAAGTCCGTTATTTAGAGGTGGCGCAAACCATTGGTGCTGACCCACTTACTGTCGAACGATATACCGACCTGCTCGAACAATCTTTTGTCCTTTTCAGATTGCCCTCGCTCAGTCGAAATGCCCGCAACGAAATTAAAAAAGGGCGAAAAATCTATTTTTACGACAACGGCATCAGAAACGCCATCCTTAAAAATTTCTCCCCACTTTCCTTGCGGAACGATACTGGCGCCTTGTGGGAAAACTTCCTACTTACCGAGCGTATGAAACGAAATGCTTACTCCGACTACTTTTGCAACACCTACTTCTGGCGTACTACCTCGCAACAAGAGATTGATTATGTGGAAGATGCAAATGGACGGTTGCAGGCCTTTGAATTCAAATGGCAGCCTAAAAAGTCGGCCCGTTTCCCCGCTGCCTTCCTCGAAAATTACCCAGATAGCGAGCGTACCTTGATAAACAATGAAAATTTTGATGCGTTTGTTGGCTTGAAGCCGCCGGTATAAAGACTTTCAGTATTGCAACCATTTCATATCTTTGCAAACAACAATCTTAACAACAAAACTTAAAAAAGATGGACCAAGCATCAACTTTTAGCACAAAATTCATGGAATGGATCGGCGTTTTCGGCCCGAAATTGATCGGTGCGACCCTCGTATTTATCGTGGGTCTGTATCTGACCAATTGGGTTGGAAAATTGGTGACCAAAGGGCTTAAAAAAAGAGAAACAGATATTTCGCTGCAAACATTTTTAGGTAGTTTGGTAAGCGGAGGATTAAAGGTTCTGCTGCTTATCACCGTTGCCGGGATGCTTGGCATTGAAACGACCTCATTTATAGCGGTCATTGGTGCATTGGGATTGGCCGTTGGATTGGCGCTCCAAGGATCACTTTCAAATTTCGCCGGCGGGGTATTGCTTTTAGTGTTCAAGCCCTTTAAAATTGGAGACCTTATTGAATCGGGCGGGCAAACGGGGCATGTGCAGGAAATACAAATCTTCAATACCATCATTTTAACACCTGAAAACAAAACGGTTATACTTGCCAACGCCGGTGTTTCCAATAGCACCATCGTCAATCACAGCAGACATGGCAATCTCCGTGTTGACATAACCATGGCATTGGCACCTGAAAGCGATATTGAAAAGGCACGGAAAGTGGCAATGGATACAATGCTTGCCAACCCTTTCGCATTAAAAGAACCTGCTCCGTCCTTTAATGTGCTGAAAGTTGGGGATGGCATGATAACATTTGCAGTACGGCCCTACGCAACGCCGGAGAATTACTGGGATGCATTTTTTACCGTCCAGGAAGATTTAAGAAATGCTTTTAACAAGCATGGTATTGAAGGGCCAACCCCTACCTCTATCACCATCAACAGATAGTCAACCCACATAACAATAGCGAATCAGGCATCCTCCTTAAACGGGTGCCTCGGTTGCCACTCCTCCACGGGCTTGAGGTAATCCAAAATAGTGGGGACAAATTTGTTGGCCACCGTATGCTGGTGGCGTAGGTAACAATAGAGATCGTGCGCCACTGCTCCTACGGAGCTCTTGATCTCAAGGGCCGTACGGGCGAAAACGACGCGCTTGCAGCCACCATCAATTCCGATTTTTACGATATCGTAAAGGATATTGAGGTAAAGTTGGTAATCGTGGTTGAGCGCTTTTTCGTAGCCTAGAAAGTGCGCTTCAAGTTCGTCGTGGTTTCGGATAGTGGTATAGAAAGCAATCAATTTGCCTTCGAGGTAATAGGCAAACATTTGGAATTGGTTGCTTAGGTCGCGTTCAAGCGCAGCCAGGTATTGTTCGTTCAAATCCACCATGTTGAACCCGGCGTTGTTGGCTATCTCGCGATAAAGCCGGTAAATAGTGGGGAGTTCTTGCTGGATTTCAGCAAACGAGAGCCGCCGCCGCTCAATTCCATCCAATTTTTTAAAAGCGCGTTTGGCCCGTGTGCGGTATTTGGTGGACATGGCAGCGAGGTACTCGTCCATCGTGGAAAAAGGAAGGTCGAGCACCATGTTGGGTTGAATATCGAATTCTGTAAACCCCTTTTTTACCAAAATCAAACCTTGTGCTTGGTGTTCTGGGTCAATGTCTTTCACCAGGATTACGGGCATTTTCACACCCTCTCGGCCCATTTTTTCCACTACGTTGTTCAAGGATTTTTCCAGAATGCCCATGGCATCCGCATGATTAATCTTTTGATAATCAAAATAATAACCATGTTCTCCTGTGAGGAGCATGTTCCCGCAAATGAGTATATCTGCCGCTGCTTTGCCTGCCACCCATTTTTTAAACCATTGCGCCAGCCCGCCAAAAAAACAGGGATCTTTGCGGGACACATTTAGATCCGCAATGTTGTCATCCCCTTTGAAATATTTGATTTGACACAACGCTACGCCAATAGGATGTTCTTTTTTATAAAAAACCAGGTAACCAAAACGCATGCCCAAAGGGGGATTGGCTTCCAAGATGCGCAGATAAGACCGTTGGAGGAAAATATTGTTTGCGGGGGCGGCAATATCCCAGTTTGCTCCGGCAGCTTCAATACTGCGGAAAAAAACAAAGCGGTGGGATTCTGTTAGTTCTGCTGCAATGTTTGGCTCCAAGGATAGCGGTAGCGTTAAGGTATTAGTCATGGCAGGTGGCGAATACATGTTGGGCAAAAGAACGCCATCCCAAGAAAATGGTTGTCTTCATTCGACCAATTGCCACTTTTTTACTTCCTGTAAGGCAGCCTTTTCGTCGGCCCAGCCCATGAGTGTCATGGTGCCAAGGCCATCGTAGTAAAGAAAAAAAAGTTCGATGATGTGCCGAATGGCGCTGTAATCGCGCTGAAATTCGGCCCAGTTGGTGGCGCGAATGATGCGCTTGGCAGGGTCAACCGGGATGGCCAGCACCTTATTGTCGAGCTCGCCCAAATCTTTGAGCAACAGCAATCCTATGGGCTGCACTTCCACTACTGAGCCAGTTGGGACGTGTTCTGCCAACAACAGCACATCCAGCGGATCGCCATCGCCGCCGCGATCCTTGTCCATGCGCGTGGAAGGGATAAAGCCGTAGTTGAGCGGGTAAGACATAAAATCCACCCGGCGCACTTGTCCCTCGCGCATATCGGGCTGGAACTGAAGCAGTTGCTTGTTGTACTCGTATTTGGTATTGGTGCCAGCGGGGATTTCGATGACGCCTTGCAGGTGGCCGTTGGGGGAGAAAGAGGGTAGGGCGAGGTGGTTCATGTTTTTTTTGCAGGGGAGTCTTTTATTTCGAGGGGGGATTTTTTTTGAAAAAAAA
>JANMME010000311.1:0-2985 GCA_031373015.1 Saprospiraceae bacterium | reverse complement strand
CAGGCAATAGCCGATCCAGCCCCCCCTGCACAGCCGCCAGGACAGGTGAAATGCCACACACCCGCCGCATTCTGTGGTGGCTCGGGTTGTTTGCCGCCGGGAGGAGCGCCTTCAGTTGGTCCAAGGGCGGCTGAGGGATTGGCGCTGGCTGGAGGCACGGCCGGGCCATGATACAGCTGGTTGTGGTTCAGAGGAGTACCACAGGTTGCACATGGAATAGAAGATCCTGCGCCTCCCTCACAGCCTTTTGGGCAAGTGAAGTGCCATACACCCGCTGCATTTTGAGGGGGCTCTGGCGTGGCTGGTTTAGCGGTGGGAGTTGCCGGGGTAACGGCATTATTCAGGGCCTCTTCGCTCTGGAGGCTTGCATCCTTAGACGCACCGCCATCATTTTTACAAGAGGAAGAAATGGCGAGGGCGCAGAGCGCTGCGATGGAAAGGAGTGTGTGAAATTTCATGCAATATTTTATGTTTTGATAAGGGCACAAAAGTATTGACTTTGGGCAAACTGTAATTGGTTGGATCTTTTTTGGCTCAACTTCATTTTTGAATCACCATCTACCAATTGCTGCTTTTCGCCATTGAAAACGCCCAGCCTCCAGCACTTGCCGAAGAATGGGCGTTTTACATTCGACCGCCTCACTGTTACCAAACGATCTCTTCCACTGATTCTATCGGCTTGCGCTCTGCAACGGCTTCTGCTATAGCCTGTGGGAAATGGTCGGCCTGCCGCAGCTTGTCGGGAAACTTGAAGTGGCAGCGCGTTTCGATTTCCTCCAAGGACACCTCGAACACCTTGAAGGGCTCCAATTCGAATGCCTCCAAGCCAGATAGATTCTGCGTGAGCAGAAATGCCTTGGCTTTCAGTTTGCCAGCTTCCACGAAAGCCAGCACCTTGAAAAACTCGCGCGGGATTTTTACGCTCCGATAGGTCCGGTCGTCGTTGCGGAACACCGGCCCGCCGAACAGGCTAACACGGAGGTTTTCCACATCCACCTCTGCAAACAGCGCGTCTTCCAGTTTTCCCCATACCCCGCCTAGACCGCTCTGGTTGAAGTTGTCCATCTGTGGCGTGATGTTGGTAAAGAAAAACGAGTCTTTGTTGGCTTGCTTCGCTTCTGCATCGCTGCCCCAAAGCAGGTCAGCCCGGCGAGCAATGTGGCCCCTGTCCAAGCCGTTGTTTTTATAGAGGGCATCGCCAATTTGCTGGCCTGCAGGGATTCGCTTGTCAAACGTGAAATCTATCCCCGAACGGCTTAGTTTTTTGATGCTGTTGCCGTCTATGTTCCAAGCGACCCAGATGGCGAAACGACGGGCTTTGCTCAGTGCGAGCGAAAAGTGCGTGTAGTCAATCGTGGTCGAGTTGTCCAATTTGAAGGCATCGGAACTATCGTTCAGTTTGGGCTCGGCCACCACGCTGCTTAAAAAATTCGGGTTGTAGCCCAGCTTCTTGTTCGCCTCAACAGGTTTGAGCGAAATATCCAATTTTTCGAATACCGACTTGGGGTAACAGGCCAGAGCGTGTTCGGGATCAATGTTAGAACTTTCGCCCGCAAAGTGCAGGCCGGCCATGACACCGGTTGCCTTGTTGTTGGCCGATTTGAACAGCCAGATTGAACCAGAGTCGCCACCATCGCTGATTTCGCCGTTGTTGGGCAGTTGTTTCGGGTCGGGCTTGATTTCGAAACAGCCGATTTGCATTTCCCCGGTGTTGCCGCCGTAGTCTATTTGGACAAGTATATGGATGCGACTCACAACGCCATGCGTCACACTGGTCGTACGGCCGCTTTTGGTGACCTTGTCGCCCAATTCCGGTTCGCCTAACTCGTTGGGAGTGACGTTCAAACTCAGCACAGAAGGATTGATTTTGCGGCCTTCAATGCTGCAAACAGCACAGTCGCCGGCACTGCCCAAGTGAGAGCGCAGCAGTTTGCCGAGGTAGTTTTTATCCAAATTGTTGTTGTCGAACGGCCCTGGCTGCACGATTTTGTCTCCAATCATACCATCAGAACCATGCAACACGTGCCAGTTGCTCAATACATAAGGCGTACCCTCCGTGCGGTCGTACACAATGCAACCTAAGGTGCCAGCGGTGCCTTTCCGATTTGACACGCTGATGCCTGGCTGGATCGGGTCGAGCCTTTTTTTGCGGTTGTTGGCCACCGACTCCGCCACGATTCTGAAGGCTGGCGCGTACTCGCGCTCCAGGACGTCCGTGGGTATCGAAACGTTGCCGACCTTGATTGACGCTGGAATGCTCTTGGTTTCCAGCGACTCCAGCGCTTCAGGGGAAACTTTCTCTTTGACGGTAAATTGGATGCTGATTTTGCCGGTTGTCTCTCCATCGGTAATTTTGTAGCCGATGCCAATTGAACTGATGTTGGGGTCTTTGAGAAACTCAGGGCCTTTGGTGCGGACAAACTGTTTCAGCTGTTCCATAAGTGCGGCGGAGGGTTTGGAGGCTACGCCGTTCGATTCCCTTGATTTTTTGTTCTTTTCCATTTTGGGCTTTATGTTTTTTGAGTGAATTACCAATATTGGTGTTTTGAAAAGTAGTATAGCTTATTCGATCAAGCCTTCTCGAAAAGCCTGGGCCACAATGCCGCCAGGTGTATGCACCTGCATCTTGCTTTTGATGTGCTTGATATGATCCTGCACCGTGAAAGGACTAATCTTTAACTTGCTGGCGATCATTTTTACATTCTGATCGTTGCTCAATCCCTGAATGATCTCGCATTCGCGTGGCGACAAGAGTTTTTCCGACGAGAGGTTCGGAATTTCGCCACGAGAAGCGTCTCCAGAGTGGAAGGAAAGTAGATTGGAAGGCTTGGTCATTTGAGCGTTTTTTGAGTGTTCAGTTTTCCTGAGGGCAGAAAACCTACGCAAAGGTATTTAGTTCCGTGGAAGGCGAACAATCCCTAATTTTAGGGATAACACTGTCCAAATTAGTAGCAAAAAAGTAACTGGTTAGGATGGAACACGGAT
>JANMME010000308.1:0-6289 GCA_031373015.1 Saprospiraceae bacterium | reverse complement strand
CGCCGGAATCGCCGGAAAAGCGGACAACCACGTTTTCCATTTCTACAACCACACTCCCTGCGGGCATTGATGTCATGTTCATATCTCCCGTTATTTACGATTGTTAACCGTGTAAAATATGCATTTTTCCAATCAAATCCTTTTCTAATTCTACATGGTCAGGATCGGGCACACAGCAATCTACCGGACAAACGGAAGCGCACTGTGGCTCATCATGAAAGCCGACGCATTCGGTGCATTTGTCGGGCACGATGTAAAAAAAATCGTAGGAAATCGGCTCGTGTGCATCATCGGCGTCACCGCTGATGTCGCTGTTTGAGGTAAACATGCCGGAGAGTTCGGTTTTGTCTGAGAACCTCCACTCTACGCCGTGTTTGTAGATGGCGCCATTGGGGCATTCCGGCTCGCAAGCCGCGCAATTGATGCAATCGTCAGTGATAAGTATAGCCATGTCAAAGTGATTTAAAACTTTTGTTCAAATATACACCGATCATTTCTTTTCGATACAATCGGGAATAAGCATCATTGTCAACGATGCGCGCTTTCTTGATCGCCTTTTTGATCAGTTCATTTTTGTCATCGGTGATGGTTCCGGTTACTACCACAGGCTTTGGATCTACGCCTCCCAGGACTATTTTGACCTGCCCGAACCTGTCAATGGTTACAACACTTGTAAGTGAGCTGAATTCCAGCGTTTCGCGCTGGCGGAGCTTTTTAAATACCGAACGGAAGCCCCGGCCAATGGGCAATTCGATGGATTTGATCAGCGCGGTTTTGTCGAGCTTCCGGGGATTTAGGCCGTCGCCCGTATAGATCTCCTCCAAGAGAATGGTGTATTCTGCCTCTTTTTCCAGTACTGTGATCGTGGCATCCATACCGATCAGGGCAATGGCGGTATCGGAGGCAAATTTAGAAAAACAGTTGAGCGTTCCGCCCGTGGCGAGGCAAATATCTCCGTTGCATTTCAGGCAATATCCAACCGCTTGCCGCCACCATTCGCTTTGATTGTAAAAAGCGCAGCGGTTTTCACACAACACATTGCCCCCCAGCGTAGCTGTCTTTCGAATAACAGGAGAAGCAACGGCCTGTGCCGCTTCGATCAGTACGGGGAACTCCGCCTCGATTTCGGGGTGTTTTTTCAAATCGTCGAGGCACACCAACGCGCCAATGCTCAGCTGATCCTTGTGTTTGCTTATCTGCTTCATCGCTTCGATTCCGGTCAGGTCAATCAAACAAGTACTGGTATCGTTTTCCTGAAATTTGTTGACCATCATGTCCGTGCCACCTGCCAGATAACGAAAATCATCTTCGTGCTCTGCAGCCAGTCGCACGGCTTCCTCAATGGATCGAGGCCGGAAATATGTTTTTTCGGTTGTCATGTCAGGATCAATTCTTGAGATTCTTCTACTGCTTTTATGCCTTTCATTTGGCGCAACACTTCCTGGGCGCTGATCGGAAGTTGGGTGATGCGCACGCCCACCGCATTGAAAATGGCATTGGTGACGGCAGGAATAACGGGGTGCAAAGCGCCTTCGCCGCATTCTTTTGCACCAAACGGCCCTTCCGGATCCATAGTCTCGATGATGTTGGTGTGAATGTCGGGCGTGTCCAACGTGGTCGGTATCTTGTAATCAAGGAAACTGTTGTTGATGAGCAGTCCGTTAAAATAGCGCATTTGCTCGCTCAATGCCTGTCCGATGCCCATGTGCCAGGAGCCTTCCAACTGGCCTTCCACCGCCATCGGGTTGATGGCCTTGCCGCAATCGTGCGCGCCCCAAATGTGGAGCACTTTTACCTGCCCGGTGTCTGCGTCCACCTGCACTTCCGCCACGCAGGCGCCAAAGCTGTAGGAGGGGCTCAAGCCCGCACCCGCGCCTTTGAAATCGCCCCCGAGTTTGGGGGAAATGTATTTGCCGCTCACGCTCACGGCTCCCCGCCTTGCGGTGAGCATATCCACGGCCTCGAGCCAGGATAGGTCAACGGATTTGTCGTGCGAAAAGACGCGGTTGTTTGCGAGGTTCAACTCCGGTTCGGGCGTCTCGGTATGTGCGGATACCGCTGCGAGGATCTCTTTTCTCAGATTTTCGGCGGCATCTTTTGCGGCATTGCCTGCCATGAAGGTCACGCGGCTGGAGTAACTGCCCAAGTCCACGGGGGTCAGCAGGGTGTCGGCTGCGAGCACGAAAATTTTGTCCGGGTCAATGCCCAGCACTTCTGCCACGACGATGGCCAGCATGGTGTCGCTGCCCTGCCCGATATCGCTGGCCCCGGAGCTAAGGAGCACGCGCCCGTCGAAGTCCAGCTTCAGGTGCACAACCGACTGGGGCAATTCGTTCCAAATAATGGGCAAGGCGCTACCGCTGATAAAAAACCCGCAGCCAACCCCAAGGCCTCGGCCCGGAGGCAGTTTTCCGATCCGTTTTTTCCAATCCGATTGTTCCATAACCTTCTGCAAGGACTCGCGGCTGCCATTCGAGGTGATTCGGTATTGCCCGACGGTCAGGGTATTGGAATCGAGAAAATTTTTCATCCGCAGTTCGCAGGGATCCATATTGATCTGGTGGGCGAGTTCGTCAATCAGCGATTCTACGGCGAACCTGGAATTGACCGCGCCGTGGCCGCGCATGGCGCCGCACTGGGGTTTGTTGGTGTAAACGCGGTAAGTACGGAATCCAAAATTGTCCAATTTGTAGGGCGCCTGCAGCAGCACCCCATTGTAATAGGAAGTGACGACGCCGAAGCTGCCATACGCGCCGCCGTCAATGACGATGTCGGCGTCCAATACTTGGATGATACCCTCGTTCGAAATGCCCATTTCCACGGTCATGACGGAAGGATGCCGCCCGTGGTTGGTCAGAAAAACTTCCTCGCGCGTAAGGCGCACACGCACGGGCCGACCGGTTTTGCGCGCAAGGTGGGCGATGATCACTTCATGGGGGAAGGGATCGCTCTTGCCACCAAAACCGCCACCGACGTAAGGTTTGATGACACGCACCCGGCTCAGTGGGACTTCCATGGTCTTTGCCAAGGCACGGTGTAGGTAGTGGGGCACCTGGGTGGCGGTATAGATGGTCAGGCCGTTCTCGTCCCAGAAGGCGGTAGCGGCATGCGGTTCGGTGAAGCCGTGATTGACCCCTTCAAATTTGAAGGTCATTTTTGCGGTAACATCTGCCTCGCGCAAGCCTTGTTGTTGATCGCCGAATCGGAGTTCGGCCTTTTTGTGGACGTTGTTGTTGAATTTCCCGTGTTCGTGAATTTTTTCGGAATCGCCGATGTCCTGAAGCGAGTCGTCCATGTCCAGAAACGGTCGGATGGGACGGTAATCAACCTTTATCAAACGACAGGCCGCTGCTGCAATTGCCTCTGTATCAGCGGCTACGGCGGCTACGATTTCGCCGACATAGCGCGTTTTTTCAATCGCCATGGCCGTCTCGTCCTGAGATATGGGCAGCACTCCGAATTTGATCGGCAGTTCCGCACCCGTGGCGATGTAACGCACCCCTTCCAATTTCAAGGCTTCAGAAATATCAATACGGTCAATTTTAGCATGCGGATAGATGCTGCGCAGGAATTTGCAGTGCAGGGCGTTTTTGACGCGAATATCGTCGGCGTATTCGGCGCTGCCGCTCACTTTTTTCCCTGCTTCGATATAGGGTCTGGAAACCCCCACGACGGCGGTACTTGTTGGTGGTTCCGTAGTTTCCGGCACTCCTGCTGCGTATTCTGCTACGGCTTCAATTATTTTTTTATAACCCGTACAGCGACAGAGGTTTCCGGACAATGCCTCCTTGATTTCGTTAATCGTAGGATCGGGATTATTGTTGATAAAATCCAGAGCGGTCATCACCATGCCGGGCGTGCAGAAGCCGCATTGAATGGCGCCTTTTTCTACGAATTTTTGTTGGAGAGCGTGGAGCGCTCCGTTTTGGGCCAATGCCTCGATGGTGGTGATTGCGGCGTTGTCGAAGCGAAGCGCGGGGCTGATGCAGCTCAAGACAGGCTTGCCATCGGCCAGCACGGTGCATGCGCCACAGGTGCCTTGCTCGCAGCCTATTTTCGTGCCGGTGAGGCCGATTTTGTCGCGTATCACGGCGGAGAGCATCTCGTGAGGGTCCACGAGAAGTTCGTATTGTTTGCCGTTCATCTTGAACTTTATCCTTTCCATGCTATAGTCTATTCATTATTGATCATTCCCTGCGGCCAAGTGAGGCGGTGACTTGGGGTCTAATATCGTCAACTTAAGGATTTTCAACCCACGACTTCAGTCGTGGGGTCGAATAACAGCAACGTGAACCCCAACCGATTTATCGGTTTTTAATTTGGAAACCGATAAATCGGTTAGCAACTCGGGGCTCTTGAACAGTCCCACGACTGAAGTCGTGGGTTGAAAATATGGCATAACCGCATAAGTTGACGACATTGGACTTGGGTTCACCATCTCACTACTACCCCTAAATCACTACCCCGCCCCAATACTTTTCCCACCATCCACATAAATCGTTTGTCCGGTGATAAACCGGGTTTCGGGGGAGGCCAAAAAGGCGACCACATTGGCCACGTCTTCGGGTTTTCCCATGGTTCGGGTGGGTTGGGCTTCTATGAGTTTTTGGAGCACTGCTGGTTCCAGGTTTTGGGTCAATGGGGTGTCAATCAGGCCTGGGGCCACTGCGTTGACGCACACGTTGTATTTACCGAGTTCCAGTGCCAGGGCGCGGGTCATGCCCACCACGCCGGCCTTGGAAGCCGAGTAATTGGTTTGCCCGCGGTTGCCCAGCCAGGCGCGCGAGGCAATGTTGACAATACGCCCGCTGTTTTGACGCTTCATCAGCACAGCGGCCTCTTTGCACAGGAGCCAGGGGCCTTTCAGGTTCACGTTGACCACCATATCAAAATCTTCGGCGGGCATATTCCAGATCATGTTGTCGCGGATAATGCCGGCATTGTTGACCAGTACATCCAACCGCTCCATTTTTGAAAACAAGGCGCTTATCTCTGATTCATTGCAAACATCCACGGCCTCGAACGAGAGGTTTTCCCCGCCAAACGCTTCCAACAATTCTTCTTTACCCGCTGCATTGATATCCACCGCCACAACGAAATAGTCTTCGCGAATCAAGCGCTCGACGATCGCTCTTCCAATGCCTTTCGCGGCGCCAGTGACCAATGCTATTCTCCTGTCGTTCATTTTGTTACGGTTCGTTTTACCTCAATTAGCTTGGCCAATATACTGATGGCGATTTCCTGAGGTGTTTCGGCTTTAATGTCAATTCCTATGGGCATATCCACCCGGTCCAAGGCTTCTGCGGTGGCAATTCCGGCATCCCGGAATCGCTTTTTGGTGACCAAAATTTTTCGCCGGCTGCCAATCATGCCGAGGTAAGCATGCGGTTTACCCAGGCAATAGGCGAGGATTTTTCGATCCGTGTCGTGGTTGTAGGTCAGGATCACAATGCTGGTGTGCTCATCAAAAGGCAAGCCATTCAGCGCCTGGTCAAAGTCAGCGCAGAGGGTTTTGACGCCCGGTTTATTGATCTGCCCGATGTATTCCTCCCGGTCGTCCACGACGGTTATGTCGAAATCCATGTCTGCGGCGTAATTCGAGAGGGCTTGGCCGGTATGGCCGGCACCGAAGATATACAGTTTGTTTTTCTGCATAATCGGTTCAATGTAAATGTCCACCGTGCCGCCGCAGCACATTTCGTGTTGTTGGAGCAGTTCGTGGCGAAACACCTGCGCTTGGTTGTTTTCCATCACGGCCAGCGCATTTTCGATGGCTTTTTTCTCCAGATTTCCGCCGCCGATACTTCCGAATAGTCTCCCGCTTTTGC
The DNA here is from genome assembly GCA_031373015.1 of Saprospiraceae bacterium. Taxonomy (GTDB): domain Bacteria; phylum Bacteroidota; class Bacteroidia; order Chitinophagales; family Saprospiraceae; genus M3007. The sequence goes on along the minus strand of JANMME010000308.1, from coordinate 461 downwards.
TCACGATCATTTTGGCCCCGGCTTTTCGGGGCGTTGAGCCTTTGGTAGCCACCACTATACACAGCGCGAGGGGTTCATTTGTGGCTACCTGTATGTGTTCAATGTCGGAATAGCCGGTCAGGTTTACCTGTTTTTGAGAAAGGACAAATTCCGACCAATCCTGCTTTGTATTCAAATTGTGCAGCACGTTGGTCGTGCCGGCATCCACCGTTATTTTTTCAAAACGTTTCAACTCGTCCCTCAAAACCCAGTCTGCCGAACGGAGCGATTTAAGATGCTGCAAAACGCCGGCCCCCACCAGCACCGGATGCCCGTTTTGGCCTTTGTACGCGGGCACGACGTAACGGTCGGCTTTCAAAGCATGCACCATATTGCGCACCAGGTTTTCGTCGAGTGCCGGGTTGTCCACGTTTTGGATGAAACAGCCAGCTTCCACGTTCAGGTTTTCCAGGCCGATTTGG
>JANMME010000305.1:0-6446 GCA_031373015.1 Saprospiraceae bacterium | reverse complement strand
CCAAAAACTTTCCGTTCTTCAAATCATACCGCTGATAGGCCAGTACCAAATTATCTGCTGCCGTTTGAGCCGCCGCCTCGGTAGGGTAGAGGTCGCCTACCCACACCAGCCAACCGCTGCGACCTTCAGCAATGCAATTTTGAGCAGCCCAGTGGCTGGGCAAGCCCCGCCTACTGAGTTCTTGAGCGCGGTAAACGGCAGAGGTTTCGTCGGAAAAGGCATTGTCTTGCACAAACCAACCGCGCTTCGTTTGCAAAATGGTGCAGGCATCGGGGGGGGGGCCAGCGGGCTTGGCCGTTTTTTTTGTCGGCTTTTCGTCCTCAATTCCGGCATATCCCTGCGCTTCATCGTCGCCCGAAAGATTGATCGTGTTTTCTTCGTCGCGAAATTTTTTGTTTTTGGCAATCGGGTATTGTTTCGGAACGCCTGTCGGTTGACCATCGTCTGGGACAAGTTCCTCTTCCCTGAGATAGCCCACTTGGTCTTCCGGGTTCACGCCATTGGGGCGAAGTTCCAAGCCTTCCAATTCCAAAACTTTTGCATCGCCGAAAGTTGCCACCTGCCAAAACAACAGCCCACACACCAAAAGGGCTAGAAAGGCGACCCATTTTTGCACCCCTTGTGCAGTCATGAAGCGTGTGTAGACTACAGCGCTTTGCCCCGCTGGTTTGCTCAGTACGCGCCAAATATTTCTTTTGAAAGTATCTACCACGAGGTAGTGGAAGGGACGGTAAATCTTGTTCCAGGCTACCGTAAGCGCATCGGGAGCCTTGGGGCGGCGGGCGGCCATTTTTCCTACATTTTGGCTAAAGGATTGATACCACTCCGCCCGCGTTACCCACTGTGTCATCTGGCGGTCTTTGCCAAAAATACCGAGCCGGGACGGGTCTATGACTTTGCGAACCACTCCTTCCAAGGGCACAATGGCCAGGCCGATGCCGTTGTACACGCACTGGTTGCGCAATTCGAGTAGGTAGGGGTCGTTGGGCGCAGGGAAAACGTCTTCTGCTATCGCGACCCATTGCTCATCGGCAAAATATTGCTTAAACTGTTGAATTGCAAAGATATAGCGGTATTTCCGCCAGCCCTTCACCAAGAAATACCAGCCAAAAAAGCCAATCATGCCAGTTCCCAGCAACAGGCCGATATTGCCCACAATTTTCAACCCTACCAGCCAAACAAAGTTAGATTGAAAGAAATAAACGTACGCCATCGCAGCGCACACCACTCCAAATGCTGCGCAGTCCCAGAGCAAATAATAAACGTTGAGTTGGTACTTTACTTCCTCTGCCTTGTCGCGGGAAGTGGCTTCGAAGGTGCAGACAAAAGGCGAACCGTCGTCCTTTCGGAAAGTAATTTTTCCATCAGCTACCCAACCTTCCTTGCTGACGTTGTCGAGTTCTTCCGACACCGAATTGTGGATCGGCTCGTAACGGTTTTTGTAGAAATCCCGCAGGAAAGGCATGAACCGCCGCTTCACCTCATCTTCCGTGAGGCTGCTGCTGTGAGGTGTAAAAGATTGGCTTTCTTGCATTTGCACATCGGCGTTTGGCGGACAAAGGTACATCAAACTACCAAGTAATCACTGCGCCCGCATACGCCAATCCACCCCCAAAGCCAAAAATCATAATCTTGTCGCCGCGCTTTACTTTGCCCGATTTTATGCCGTTGTAAAGTGCAATAGGAATACTGGCAGAAGAGGTGTTGCCATAGTCTACGATGCTTTCCAGTGTTTTCTCTTCTGGGAAACTTGTCTCTTTGCAAATAGCGTCAATGATACGAAGGTTCGCGCTGTGGGGCACAAACCAGTCAATGTCTGCAAGGTTCAGGCCATTGGCCGCGGCGAGAATGGGCATCTGCTCGACGGCCTTGTTTACGGCCCATTTAAACACTTTGCGGCCATTTTGCACAATACATCGGTTCATAGTAACTGGCTGACCGTCAATGCTTTCAGCAAAACCAGAAATGTAAAGATCAGGCCCGCCTTCTCCGCTGGCGCCCGTGATACCAACCCCGACATTGCCAGTTTCATCGGCTTCGATCAGCACAGCACCCGCCCCGTCACCAAAGAGCATGCAAGAGCTGCGGTCGGTAAAATCGGTGACTTTGGAAAGCGTTTCTGCACCGATTACGAGCACTTTTTTGTGTACGTCACCGGCAATCAAGCCTTTCGCCATGATTACCCCGTAAGTAAACCCTGCACAGGCGGCATAAATATCCAGAGCACCTGCGCGAGAAAACGAAAGTCGGTGTTGCACCCGGGTGGCCATGCTCGGCATGGGCTGATCAGGCGAGGTAGTGGCTACCAAAATCATGTCCACATCCTCCAGCGAAACAGTCGGATATTGCGCCATGAGATCTTGAACAGCACGGACGCATAGGTCGCTGGTGAACTCATTGGGGCCAGCATAGTAGCGGGTTTTGATACCCGTACGCGATACAATCCACTCGTCGGTGGTATCTATCAATGACTCGAAGTAGGCGTTGGTGATCTGCTTTTCCGGGACGGCCATTCCAATGGCGGATAAACGGGCTTGTGCCATAAACGGTTGGATATGAAGACGCTCCAGTGAAGTGGTGATGAAACGCCAGCTGTGAGAACAAAAAAATGGGCGCGGCAAAAGTATAATCCTACATTCGCCATTCCCAGATTTTTGGGATGAATTTGAAAAACAAAAGAAATAAAAAGCGGTATTGTCCATTGCCGCAGGAAATTCGCCGCACAATATGAAACACCATGTTTTTCAACTGAATGCCATTGCCAAAAAACGCCGTCGGCTGATCATTGGCCTCATGTCGGGCACTTCTTTGGACGGGCTGGATGTGGCATTGTGCGCGTTTGAGGGCTCAGGCCAGCGCACGCGGGTGAAGGTTTTGCAGTTTGAGACCTTGCCTTACGACGAGACTTTCAAGTCCGAAATTCGGCAGGTATTTGCGCAAAAACAAATTGATTTTCAACATCTTGTATTGCTCAATGAGGTCATTGCAGAGCGACACGCAGCTTTGGTGAACCAATGCCTTGCCAAATGGAACATCAAGCCCGAGGAAGTGGATTTGCTGGCTTCCCACGGACAAACGGTTTTCCACGCGCCACGTGTTTTTCACGGCCTGCCCAATTATCCCAACGCGACGCTTCAAATTGGCGACGGCGACCATTTGGCGGTCCGAACGGGCATCATCACCGTTTCAGATTTTCGGCAAAAGCACATTGCGGCGGGAGGTGAAGGCGCACCGCTTGCGCTTTACGGTGATTACTTTTTGTTCTCCAAAAAAGGCGAAGAACGCTATTTGCTCAATATCGGCGGCATCGCAAATTTTACCTACCTCCCTGCAAATCAAGACGCTGCACGAGCCTTTGCCACCGATACAGGCCCTGGCAACACCCTGCTCGATGCCTTTGCCCGCGAACTTTTTGGTGTTCCTTTTGATGAAAATGCCCACCTCGCCTCCAATGGCCGTGTGGACGAACGCCTGCTTGAAATCCTGAAATCTGAGCCGTTTTTTGCCAAGCCATTGCCCAAGACCATTGGCCCTGAATTGTTTTCGCTCGAATGGGTTAAGGCAGCCATTGCACAATTACCTAAGGGAAATCCGAATCCTTATGATGTTATGGCAGCGCTGACGAGGCTTACTGTCGATACCATTGCGGACGCGATTTTTCGGGTCGAGGTGACATCTCCGACGCAGGAAGAGGTGTCATCTCGACCCGGAAAATCGCTCTACCTGAGTGGTGGAGGTGCACACAATCCATTGATTTTTACATATTTAAAAGAAAAACTACCCGGTTTTAAAATTGAGCCCATGAAAAAACTGGGCATAGATGGGGATGCGAAAGAGGCGGTACTGTTCGCTGTTTTGGCTAACGAGGCGGTGGCTGGAAGGGTAGGAGAGGGAGCAAGATTGGGCGGGATTCCGATGGTGGGGATGGGGAAGGTGTCGTTTCCGGGGTAGGGGGGGATTGACTTTCTTTATTCGCCCTCAAAATACCAACCTGCCGGCTGGATTTTGAAATCTAAAAAATCTACGAAAGCAGATATTTTTTCAAAAGCCTCTTTTGGTGCTAACGGCACTTTTTGATTTTGTTTCCAGTCATTCATTTCCATGCTCCCAAAAATGAAATAATTTTCAGGTTTGAACTTCATGTTCCAATCTGCCGCCATTTCTTGTAAGGCCGATTCAATTTCCGATTTCTTCTTTATGATTAATTCACACTCCGAACAAAACCTGCAATCTGCCCTGACAGAAAGCAAGCGATGAAATTGAAGTGACTTGTCTTCATAATGAATCATCAGGCAAAATTTTCTCAGGTTGGTTTTTGCATCGCATTTGGGACACTTGGTCCATGCGTATTCGTCATGGGGATTCAGGTAGAAGTAGTACTTGGATGGGCGCATTATTATTCTGTTTTGTAGATGATGGCTATTGTTTCCCCGGAGGCTATTAATATAATACTTTTCACTTTGCGCCACAGCAAAACTTAAACGCCAAACCGCTGCCACAACCACAATCCTGCATAGACCCCACCCATCCTTCCAAGTCTTTGGGCAATTTCATGCCTATTTTCCGCTTAAACTGAGCATAATGCCGAATGAGGCGGTTGCGATAATTTTCGTCCTGCAACTGCATTTTGAAGTAATTTAATAAGGTTTCGGCATATTTGGATTGAGACTGATATGGGTCCAAGGCAGGGCCTTTGAACCAAGCGAGCTCCTCATCGGACATACGGGCCGACCATTTTCGATAAAAGGATTTCGGCTCCCATCCGAAGGAAAGAACTGCCAGCCGAATCGGCTCATTTTTGCCATCTGATTGATACACATTGATCAGTGTCCTCCGACAATCACATTTTTTATCCGAGCAGTAAGCGTCGAATAGCCCGTATTCCCCTTTGGGCAAGTCCCCAGAATCATCAAAAACTGTTATGAACCGGGTTTGTTTTTCAGCGATTTTGGGGAATTTTTCAGAATATGGAATGAAAATCATACAGTAGGTGATTATGCGGCAAAGTCGGTTTATACATCAAAAGTAGGGTCTGATTTGACCAGGTCAAAGCAATCTTCCAACGACAAATCGTGGAAAATAGCGAACCACTCTCCGGTGTGCCGGAAGTACGAGCGGCAAGGTGTCGTTCAGGTGCTGTATATACGGTTCGAACAATGCCGAAACCTTTGCTTTTTCCGCATCGGTGGGTTTGCCAGGTTCGTTGGTTTTTACCCAAGCCCAAGTGTCGGCCATTCGATTGGTTTCGGTTGAAAAGTGGTGGCAATTCTACGGGGTTTTGGGCACTTTTTGGACAAATATTAGAGGATGGGCCACGGATGACACGGATAAGACACGGATTTTTTCTTTTTATCCCTAAAATCTGTGTCTTATCCGTGTCATCCGTGGCCCATTTGCGATCTATCGCGTACTAGTCCAATTTCACACTTCTACTCCCTCTCTCATTTCGATCAAAAGCCCGGATTTTAACTGAAGAACGCACGGGAACTGGACCTGAATAAATCGGGCTGGTTGCGCTGGGTTCCGTCCCATCCGTTGTATACCGTAGCACAAACCCAGGCAGTTGCATGTTAGCATAAAGCATACCGTCACGAATGACCGCGCCAGGCGTTGGAATGCGGTATTGAAATCCTCCCGCAAAAAAATCGAGCCGTGGTAATTCTCGTTGGCCAAGTTGATTGGCAAAATGAGTCCAGTCGTCGGCATATTTTTTTTCAAATAATGGGCCATCAGGGGTGGTTTCCCAAGCGGGTGCAGACGCCCAAGCCCGTTCCGCCAGACCGAGTAATTTAGGGAAGACCATGTATTCCAGCGTAGCCGGACCTTGGAGGGTTTCTGACCAAATAAAGCCTTGCATGCCTACAATATTGGACTTTCCGTAGTCCGTCAGTCGGCTTTTGCCGATAAAAAGACTTGAATCAATGGGATTGCCAAACCGGTCTGTTTTGGATGTTTTGAAATAATCAAAAGGAGCGAAGCCGAAGGCCTTGTCAACATCTGTATAAGCGCCCCAATAGTAGCCAGGCTCCTCAAAATCTTTCTGATAGGCCATATCGAAGTATAAATTACTCACAGGGCCCAGCACTACTTTATAGCCTGAATTGGCCAGTTGATAGGCCAGATCCTCGGCGCCCCAACCCAGAACGTTATTCCAGACATACATCTGAAAACCATCATCGGCAAAATCTGGATTGGGGATGTTGCGCGGGCTGCCGTCGAGCAAGGTTTTGCGGAGTCCGACTTCTTCCCAACCCGACAGGGTCAGGCCTCGTTTCTGAACCATATCGCGCATTTTTTTCCAGAAATAATACCAAAGTTCGGAGGCATTCGCCAATCCTTCTGAACGCATAACTCCTTGACAAGCAGGAGATTTCTCCCAAACGCCGGCCGGTACTTCATCGCCGCCAAGGTGTACGGTGCTGATAGGCGCCCCTGCTTCCCGGTAC
>JANMME010000303.1:0-4374 GCA_031373015.1 Saprospiraceae bacterium | reverse complement strand
GTCCGCCGCGCGGGCGAGCGCCTGCGTCACACGCTCCAGCGACTGTGCCAGCAGAAGACCGACCGGGTGATCGGCCGTCGTCGCATTTTCGCGCACCACAGCCCGGATGGCAAAAACATGGGCCGTCACGATGTCGTTCGGCACATGGGCTCCAGCTCAATCAAACCCAATGCTTCCATTAACGGCGGCACATACATCCCAAAACGACCACGAAAACCTTTTTTCAAGCCGTACCAGCCACCAATTGGATTTTCCGGGGAGCGTCCCCAGGCTTCGATGGTGCCTTCTTTGGGTTCTTTGCCTTCGTCGGCCGCGCCGAGTTCCATCCAGTCGCCGTGGGCCTTGAGCATGGCCTGCAGGTCTTCGATGCAACGCTGGTCGTAGTGCAGAATAGTGGTGCCGACTTTGCAAACGATGATACTTTTTTCTTCGTCGCGGTACATGGTGTACTCCGCGGTACCTGGAGCGGTCTTTAGTTGCCAGGGATTTTCTTTTGTTCCGTTATTCATGATATTGAGCGTGTTGTGTTGAATGTATTGTCCAATGTCCACTATCCAACGTCCAGAGTCCAGAGTCCAATGTCCAAAAATTTTTTAAGGTTAAAACGCACCTTTTTTATTCCACCTGTCCCAGTTTTCAGCCAAAAGCCATTGTTCTAGGTTCAAGGGCTGCACTTCGGGTATAAGTTTCCGAGTCGCTGCAAGGTCTGCCGAGAAGCCGGATTGGGCGAACCATTTGAACATACGGTAAAGGTCTTTTCCCATTAAGAGTCTGGCCAGCGGCATGGGCATATTCATAAACTTGACCCGCTTACCCATCACTTCGGAGAACGTATTGACTACTTCGGTATTGGTGAGGGTTGCTCCAGCTACATCAATGGTCTTGCCAATGAGGTCTTTGCGCGCGAAAATGGCCGCAACATATTTTCCCAAATCATCAATAGCAATCAGTTGAAAAGGTTTGTTGGCAGGCAGAGCGTCTACCAATTGTCCGACAATGAGTCGCTTGTACACATCGAGAATGTAATAATTTTCCATGAAAGCCACTGCTCGTACCATCGTAAAGGGCAAGTCCATGGATTTAACAATGTTTTCAATTTGGTGTTTTGTCTCGAAATGTTCGACGCCTGTTTTTTGATCGCAGGCTTGCACAGAACCGTACACAAAGTGTTGAATTCCAGCCTTTTTGGCCGCCATAGCCATGTTTTTGCCATATAAAACTTCTTGGTCGGCGCCGCCTTCAAAGTAATTTTGCAAACTGTAAACCCCATAACAGCCTTCCATAATTCGCACAAGGCTGTCTAAGTTCTTCATATCTCCTTCTACAATTTCTACGCCAATGGCTTTGAGTTTTAAGGCCAGTTTGCCCTGTGGAGACCGCGTCATACCGCGCACTTTCCAGCCATTCTTTAGCAAATTTTTAGCGACAGCGCCGCCTTGTCTGCCGGTGATTCCGGCGACGAAAATTGTTTTGTTTTCCATTTTTAAAAAAAGTGAATTGTAAAAAGACCTGACGATTTCGTGCTTTCGCTTGCAATTAAGCAAATCGGCATATCATCACCTACCACTAAATCACTACGGTGGGAAAAAGCAAAACTTACTTCTTCTCCTGTTGAATGGCTTCGGCCTCCTTTTTCAAATCAGCGGCAAACTGATCAAAGGAAGCATCGAAAGACGGTATTTTGTTGGCAAACAAGGGAAAGATTGGCCCGCCAATTTTTTCAGTCATTGAAAAATTAACAGTACCATTCCCATCTGGCATTAAGGTGTAGGTGCGTTTGCCCATCGCATCGCCCCAGACAAGGCTTTTTTCAATCTCCATTTTTTTGACCTTCAGTTTGAACGTACGTTTCGGATCGAGGGTGGATTTTAAGCGAATCTTTTCGCCGGGCGCGATCTTGCCTTCGATGCTGACAATGGTCGAGTTCCAACGCTTGTAGTCAGCGGCATTGGTCAGCAAGGCCCAAACGATACTCGGATCGGCCTGGATGTTGGTGCTGACCGAGGTCGTGCGGCTGAACGTTTTGCGGATGGTGGCGGCTTTGTTGCTTTGTGCAGTTGCGATGGTAGAGATTGTCATGATGCAGAGAATCAAAAGTTTGTTCATTGTTGATGAATTTTTAAACGTTTTGATATTCTGACTTTTGAGCGGGAAAAAATGATAGGCGAAACGGGAAGTTTTTTTAAAAAGTTTCTAAAATGTTTTCAAACAATTGATAATGAATAAATTAAAAAATTTCTATCGCAATAAAACATTTACTTGTTTTTGCAATGCTGGCACTACTTCCTTTTCAAACCAATCATTCTTTTTCAACCAAATCCGGTTGCGGGGCGAAGGATGTGGCAGCGGCAAATAAGTGGGCAAAAAACTGCGCCACATCCGAACGGTTTCTGTTAGGTTTTCCTGCATTCGCTTGCCGAGGTAGCGATTTTGCGCGTACTGCCCGATCAGCAGCGTTAGTTGAATATCCGGTAATTGCGCTAAAATTCGCGCATGCCAGGTCGGGGCACATTCAGGGCGCGGCGGCAGATCGCCTGATTTTCCAGTGCCCGGATAGCAAAACCCCATGGGCATGAGGGCAAATAAATCAGGGTCATAAAATTGGCTTTTATCCACCCCAAGCCACTGCCGGAGGGTATCGCCACTGGCATCGTCCCAAGGTATCCCTGAAGCATGCACCCGAGCGCCGGGTGCCTGACCGACAAGGAGAATACGGCTTTGGGCCGATAATTGCACTACAGGGCGCGTGCCGTGCGGTAAGTGTTCACAGCAGAGCTGACAGGCGCGGATTTCAGCAAGAAGCTCTTTCAATTTCCTCCAATTAAATGAGGCGAAAAGTATTCCCGCATGGGCTTGAAATAAAAATCCTCCCAGCCAAGCGCGTAGTCTGGCTGCCCCTCCGGGATTTCCTGGTGGATCAAGGTCAATTTTGTACCCTCGGGCACAGGCTCCAGCAGGATCTCAAGCCTTGAGTCCGGGTCCTGAGCTGCGAACTCCGTGGTTCTCCAGGATTGTACGATGCGTTTACCCGGTTCTAATTCAAGATTTTGGCCAGTAATATAGCCGTCCCAGGCAGAAAAAGAGGTGCCCAGCTCTGCTGAGATATGCGCTTCGCCACCCGTCATGGCTGCATGCGAATCGCTATCGAGCCATGCCGCGTAGAGCGCTTTTGGGGTAGTGGGGAAAGTGTCGGAAATGGTAAATGATATTGCCATAGGATAGATTTATGCTCGTTCCAAATGTCTTTCCATGACCTGCCGGTTGTGCTCTAAATGGTGCAACTGCAATTCCGCAGCGTCAGATTCATAAGGATCAATGCCCTGAACTATTTTCATGCGAAGATCAAACAAGGCATCCTTGTCTTTTGACTGGGCATCTCGCGCCATTTCGATCTTCATCAATTCCTCCTGTACATTTTGTTTGGGATTAAAAATGCCATTCAGTTCGGTGCATTGATGACAAACTCCTTCCTTATTGATCAGCGCGCAGCGACGATCAAATATTTCGATCATTTTGCTGCGCCCTACATGCAGGTAATATTTGCTCATGGCTTCCGAAATATCTAAAATTTCGGCGATTTCCTTGACTTTGAATTCGTACACTTCCTTGAGCAACAGGGCGATCTGCTGCTCCAAAGGGAGCGATTTTGAAACACAGGTAAAGCAAAACGTGATATGCTCTTTGATTTCAAAAATGCCTTGGGCGGAGGTCCTCCGAATATTCATCGCCTCTTCCATAAAGGCACGGTTGCCGAGTGCCGCTTGTTTGAAAACATCCGAAGCCTCTTCTGTCCAGCGTTTTTTCAGTCGAAGATTGTCCTTCGCAAGATTGGAAGAGATAGCAAACAGCCAGGTTTTCAAGCTGGAATTGCCTTGAAAAGAAGCAATGTTTTGGCTCGCTTTAATCCAGGTATCCTGCACAATGTCGTCAGTGTCGGCTGCATTGGCCGTCATTCGGAGAATGTAGGAGCGCAGCTGCGGACGGACTCGTTCAAATTCTGTGGTGATTTCCAGTTGCATAAATGTTTGATTTCAAAGCACAAAACTACCCTTCAGAAAAAAAATCGAACGTTAATTTTAAAGATCCCTTTCGGTAAGATGTGGGATAGCGATATAGAACATTTCTATACTTTTGCTTAACAAAACCCACCAACTATGGTTCTCGCATCTATATTTCCATTCCTCATTCCCATCGTATTTTCGCTTTTTGCGTTCGGATTCGCCGGTACGATGCTTTGGCACAAACGCAAAGAAGCCATTGCCCGAAAAATCACGCTGGAAGAACTTGCTGAAAAACTCGGCTTAACTTTTACCGACAAAGATTCGTTTGGGCTGGCACGGCAACTGAATGGCTTTGAACTATTCAAACGCGAAC
>JANMME010000300.1:0-2326 GCA_031373015.1 Saprospiraceae bacterium | reverse complement strand
GCAAAAAGAAATCTGTATTTGGCATCCAACGTGCCTGATACAGCACCCCGCGCTGGTTGGTGAATTCCAAAAAGCCAAATTCCCCGTGGCATTTTCCGATACCACTGTTGTTGCTGCCGCCGAAAGGCAATTCCGAGTTGTAAAAATGCGGGCCACAATCGTTTACTGTCACGCCGCCGCAGCGGGTTTCGGCAATTATTTTGCTCGTGCGCCGGTCGTCGGTACAAAAAATGTACATGGAAAGCGCTTTGGGTTGGCCATTTATGTAGCTGATGGCCTGATCGAGGGTTTCGTATTTTCGCACGATCAGCACCGGGCCAAAGATTTCCTCTTCCCAAATTTTGGCCTCTTCGGGGATATTGCTCAGGATGGTGGGAGAGATAAAGCGTTCTCCCTCAAGTGTTTCCCCACCAAAATCAAGCCTAGCACCTCTGTTGACAGCATCATCTAGCAAGGCTTTTACTCGAAGAAAGTGCCGTTCGTGTACGATCCTGCACAAGTCCGGGCCTTGTTGTATTTCTGCCGGAGTTTTTCCGTAAAACTGTTGGATTTTGGACTTCATTTTTTCCAAAAGCGCGTCGTGACGGCTTTCGTGTACGATCACATAGTCGGGCGCGATGCAAGTTTGGCCTGCATTCATGCATTTGAGCCAAACGATTTTGGCAGCGGCACTGTCAAGATCGGCCGATTCGTCCACCACTACCGGGCTTTTGCCTCCGAGTTCGAGGGTGACCGACGCAAGGTGTTCGGCAGCAGCCCGCATCACGATTTTGCCCACCTGCGGGTTGCCTGTGAAGTAAATGTGGTTGAAGGGCAGGGAAAGCAATTCTTGCGCCACGGTGGCGTCTCCTTCAAAAAGGCTGACTTCGCCGGGGGGGAAACATTCTGTTACAATCTGGCGCATCACGGCGCTGCTGTTGGGGGCAAACTCAGAAGGTTTCAAGATGACGCAATTGCCTGCTGCAATGGCCGAAACCAGCGGGTCGAGCGTAAGGTTGAAAGGGAAATTCCAGGGAGAAAGAATGAGGCAAACACCTTTGGGCTCGTACACAATCTCGGAATGCGAGCGAAAAAGCGTGAGGGAACTTCCCACCCGTTTAGGGGTTGTCCAGGATTGCAAATGATGGATAATGTGACGTATCTCGTGTAGCACCACCCCGAGTTCCGTGATGCTTACTTCTGTTTTGCTTTTACGAAGGTCCGCCCACATAGCCGCTTCAATATCGCTGCGGTGTTTCAGAATGCAATCGTAAAGGCGGCGAAGTTTGGCGATACGCTGGCGGGCATTACAGCGGGCCACTTCCCAATGATGCTGTTGCTGGAGGGCAAATACGCGTTGAATTTCAGACTTGAGTTCCGAGCTGATAGCAGGGGCAGTGAGTATGGAGGGCATAGTGTTGGGTTTTTTTCTTTTGTGGCAAACGGTCCCGAAAGGCAAAGGTCTACATTCTTAGAGAAGTTTAGATTTCACCGTTTTTTTGTGAATATTTTATTGTTGGTTTTTTAAGATTTTTATTTATTTTTATTTTTACAAAACAAGTAATTCAGAATATTTAAACTGAATTAATGTTTTGATATAAAATTTAACTAAAAAAATTTGGACAAGAAATAAGATGCCTCTAACATTGGGTCTTGAAATATAGTTGGCTTATAAAGGCACGACCTGTGCAACCAGTACCTGTTGCATCGCGTCAATCTTCAAAGCTAAAAACCACAGTTCTTTGCATCGTTAACCATTAAAACATTCGCTATTTTATGATGAAAGTAAGCGTGCAATCGATCCATTTTCATGCTGATGCCAAGTTGGTAGAATTTATCGAAAAAAAGATCATGCGGCTCGACCGCTATTTTGAGAAGAACCGCACCGTAGAAGCAGAAGTGAGCCTCAAATTGCAAGACACGGGCGGACCGGTTCACGAAAAAATAATCGAAGTAAAACTCCTCCTTCCGGGTGGTTGGTTGATTGACAAAAAAACAGGCCGGTCTTTTGAATCGGCCGTCACCGCCTCCACCGACACACTTAAACGACAATTATTAAGACACAAAGAAAGAGTAACTACAATACCACACGTAAGATTGACTGATTTGTAAAACGGTTTCAAAAAAGCAAATTTCCAGGGACATCCCTGACACTCACAGCCGCAATCAAGGCTGGAAGCCCGGTCACCCACGACCGGGCTTCGTTTTTTTTTATTGAAACCGCAAAATTTAAAACCATGCCTATCGGCAGGTAAACCGGGGAACAGGAAAATTTAAAAAATAAATGATAAGGAAAAACGCAAAAAATGTGAAACGCAAAATGTAAAATTAATAGAAGGGAACCAGG
>JANMME010000290.1:0-3790 GCA_031373015.1 Saprospiraceae bacterium | reverse complement strand
CGGGGATACCAAAAAAGCGGCAATGGAGTTGAAAAAGCTCTGCGACACCCACCCCAACAACCTAAAATACCGTCAGGATTTGGCCGAGTTTTACGATAAAATTGGCGATAAAGCCAATGCTCGCGCCAGCTACGATGAAATGCTCCGCCGTGACCCTGACAACCCGGTGGCCCGAATGGCTTTGGCGGGTAAAGAAGGGGACTCAGATGCCGCTAAACTTGCGGCGATGCGCCCGCTTTTCGATGACCCAAAAGTGCCCATTGATGAAAAAGTAAAGGCTATCATGCCTTATTTTCAGAAAATGACAAATGGTGGCGATGCTGCATTGACTCAAAACCTGCTTGATCTTGCGGTTTTGCTCGAAAAGAATCACCCTGACGAGGCTAAGGCTTGGAGCCTTTCTGGCGACCTTTTTTACCATGCGAATCGCCCTTCCGAAGCCCTCGACCGCTACCGCCGATGTATAGCGTTGAATCCTACCATTTTTGCAGTGTGGGACAATGCTCTTTCCCTTCTTGCTGCCCAAAAAATTTTCGACGAAATGCTCCGCACAGCAGAACGCGCCATGGATGCCTTTCCCAACCAACCAAAAGCTTACTTTTATTACGGAGTGGCTGCCAATATCATGGGCCACCCAAGCGATGCCCTTCCACAGCTCGAACAAGGCTTGTTGATGACGGTCAACAATACGGGGCTTCGTCTTGACATTGTGGATCAAATCGGCCTTGCTTTGATGGGGAAAAGGGATTTTGCGGGGGCTATTGCCCGTTTTGAGCAAAGCCTCGCTAAAGGCGGCGACCAACATCCCGGCATCCTGGAGCACCTCGGAGATGCGCTTTCATTGCAGGGCCAGGATGCCCAAGCGGTAGAATATTGGAAGAAAGCCAATGCTATTCGGCGTTCGCCTGGGTTGGAACTGAAAATCAGCTCAGGAAAACTTTAGTGCTGCGCTCGGCCATGGGTGAATAGCTGCACACAGTGATTGCCTATTATTGTTTTTTCAGCATTTTTTTCCATTCTACTTCCCGGGCATTGGGCTGCTGAAGTTTGTTGAGCCATTTTTCAGCCAGGTCAACGCGGTTTTCGTGCAGGGCCATGGCGGTACAGAGGCGAAACACGGCATCGTCCAAGTTGCTGATTTTCATTTGGTCGGCCTTCAATTCGCTCACGTTTTTAAACGTTTCAAGGGCAACGCCGGGCGGCCAAACGGGGTCAACAAAGGCATAACGGATGTCTACCGAAATGGAAGCTTCCGCTTTCTCGTACTGTCCCCAAATCACCATGTCCGCTTGGCATTGGCTGCCCAACTCGCTCGCCTCTTTTAGGCTTGGCGTGTTGTTGTCAAACGATTGTGCTGAAAGGATTCTCACGTCGGTATTAACTTGATTGCGTTCGGTCAAGTCTCGAATGCGCGTTTGGATGCCCAATTCAGGCTTAGAATCGTCGCCGCTGAGTTTCTGAAATTCGAGCACCATTACCTTGAAGCCATCGGGCCTGAATTTTGGGCATTGCAGCGATACGGTATTGGCGACCGAATTATTATTGGTTTGCGAATTCGAGAACCAAACAGCGGCAACGATTCCCAGCAGGAACAAAATGCCTCCGCCAATAAGCCAAGGCAGCCAAGGGTTGCGGCTCCCTCCATCTCCCGTACCCGAAAAGCTTGGCGCGGGCTTTCTGCCCGAGATGAGATCGTCCACGATAGAAACGAGGGCATCATTCGTCTTGGCGTACTCACGTTGGGCTTCCGAAAAATCTAAGATACCTTTTGCCTCTTGTTTTCGGGCTGCCCTGTAATTGGCCTCGACCACCCGGAGCGTACGGAGTGCGTCGGGGTGGGAGTTGTCCTTTTCTAAAAAAGCGATGATCACTTGAAGGGCTTGGTCTGCGTCTCCCTGACTGACCAATTCGCGGACGGAATCAAAAATTGGATTGCTGTTCATACAGTTCTGAGTCTGTTTTCAGACACAAATGAAGCAATTTTTGAATCAAAGTGGTTTTGTTTTCGCATTTTTTCTGTCAAAACATCCTGAAATGCATGTGGCGAAAGAACTTGAATTTTCTTTTTGTCTGCCCAAAGCACTTTCTTTGTCCGAAATTCTGGGATAGTCGCCGACGAATCTGAATTGCCGTACTTTTGCGCACCCACTTTTGCACGGGCATGGAGGGGTACATAAACAAATCACCAAATCACCAAATCACCAGCTATCATGAGCGATTTTATAAAAAAGTTCAAATCAGTCTTTGTTGTCGAAGAAGAGGCAGGTGCTCAAAATGCCAACACAGGCAGCCAGCATCCCGCCGAAATGACTTCGCCGCCAGCAAAATCTTCGTCCAGTGCTCAGCCTGCAGCTGCTCTGCCCAGTAGCGGTTCGGTGAGCGACAAATTTGTGGAAGTGCTGGCTTCGGCCTTGGAAAAGAACAACCAGGAGGGCTTTGATTACTTCGAGTTCCGCCAGTCGCTAAAAAACCTCGCCAAAATGCCCATGGATGAGCAGACGCGTTTCCAATCGGCGTATGCGATGGCACAAACGATGGGTGTTACTTCCGCAAAACTGGTGGAATCAGCCAAGCATTATTTAGGCGTTCTGAACGGCGAGCAAACGCGTTTCGCAGAAGCCCACGCCCAACAAAAAGCCAAACTCATTGGTAACCGAGAAGACGAGGCCAAGAACTTGGATGCATCTGTTCAACAAAAAGCGGAGCAGATAAAACAGCTCACGCAAGAGATAGAGCAAAACCGTCAGCGCAGCGAACAAATACGAAAGGAAATCAGCGAAAGCACCGTGAAAATTGAATCCACGAAGGCTGATTTTGAAGCGACTTTTGCCAACGTGGTGGCGCAGATTCAAGACGACGTGGCAAAAATTCAGCAACACCTTAAGTGATATTGGGATATTGGGAAATTCAGATATTATCCCAATATCCCAATATCCCAATATCTCAATTTCCAACATCCATGAACGATTTGCTTAAAAACCCATTTTTCGTTTTTCTTGCAGGGCTGATCGCCTTGTGGCTCGTGTTCAAATTGCTCAAAGTTTTTATTAGCTTGTTTGGGCTTTTTGTACTGGCTTTTGTAGTTTTGTTCATTGTTAACGCTCGTTTCCGCTCCCTTATCCAATCATTTTTCAGAAGCATTTTCCGAAGCGATAACTGAATCCCCAAATAACCCCCTCCTTTGCCTCTACTTCCGTTAAAACCTCGGCAGATAAAAAGGCTTCGGCGGGTAAAAAATCTACAAATCAACAACAACAACGATATGACAGACATGCAACCTATGAAGCCCAAAAATTTTTGGGAACGCCCTGAGGGCATTACGGGCGGGCTATTTATGGCAGCCATTGTGCTCGGAGGCGGCTTTTTGCTCTACCAAGCCTTGCCGACACTGATCACTTTGGCTTCCAACACGCTTTATCTCGCGGGGATTTTGGCGGCACTGGCGGCAGTCATTTACATGGTACTCGACCCTAAGATGCGCAACCTCGTGTGGTACATCTATAAGTCAATCATGCGGGCCATCACAGGTGTTTTTGTGCAAATAGACCCCATTGGGATTCTCAAGAGTTACATTGAGGATTTGAAGGATAACCTTGGCAAAATGAATAGCCAGATCAGCAACCTCAAGGGCCAGATGTACAAACTGGGCGAGATGATCAAGCAAAACAACGCCAACATCAAGAACAATCTCAATCTTGCTGGCAAAGCTAAGGAAACCGGGCGCGAAGCGCTGATGGTGCTCCAGGCGCGTAAAGCAGGCCGTTTGCAAGATTCAAACGTCAAACTTGAA
>JANMME010000059.1:0-4271 GCA_031373015.1 Saprospiraceae bacterium | reverse complement strand
TTTTTTTTTTTTGTTTGGCCCCCCCCCGCTCTCTCCCAAACCCCCCCCCCCCCCCCACAAACCCCAACACCACCAATCACTATCAAGGCTTCGCCGGTTGCGGCAGCCAATGCAGCACCACCCGGGCATTTTTATTGAAATACTTGTTGGCAGCGGCACGGATATCCTCACGGGTCACTTTGCGGTAGCGTTCAAGTTCCGTATTTATCAGCGTCGCATCGCCGTAATACATTTCATACTGAGCAAGGCTTTCTGCAATCCCAGCCACACTGTTATTGGCGCTTACAAAGTCGTTTTCCACTTGATTTTGAAGTTTTTGGAACTCCGTTTCTGAGATCAGGTTGGTTTGCACGTCGCTGATGACCGCGTCCATGCTCTTTTCCAGATCAGACACTTCCACCCCAAGGTTAGCAATGCCAAAACAAATGTTTGCGCCGGGGTCTTCAAGTTCAAGTGGGAAGGAGCCTGCAAACACTGCTTTCTGCTGTTCGTCTACGATGTTTTTTTGCATTCGGCTGCTATTGCCCTGGCTGAGGATCATGCCGAGCATCTTCACGGCATAAAAATCTTGGGTACCCTGCGCTGGAATGTGGTAAGCAAAGATGACGGCGGGCAGTTGGACATTGTCGTACACGGTATCGCGGCGCACTTGCGTAATGGCAGGCTCTTGAGGGAATTTGCGCTGAATTTCGCCAGTTCCCTTCGGAATATCTTTGAAATAAACGCCGATCAATTGCTTCGTCTGCTCAATATCAATGTCGCCCGCAATGCTCAGAATGGCATTGTCGGGGCGATAGAAGTCCTTGTAAAACGTCTTATAGTCAATCTCTTGTGCTGCATTGAGGTCTTCCATCGAGCCAATCACAGAGCTTTTGTACGGGTGTACCTTATAAAGCCTTTTAAGGGTCTCCTCCAATAGTTTGCCATAAGGCCGATTGTCCATGCGCTGACGGCGTTCTTCTTTGACCACTTGGCGTTGGGTTTCTACACCCACTTGATCCACTTTTGCGTGCAGCATTCGCTCGCTTTCGAGCCATAAACCCAGCCCAAGTTGGTTGCTTGGCAACACCTCGTAGTAGTAGGTGCGGTCGTACCAGGTGTTGGCGTTGTTCATGCCCCCAGCATTGTTGATATAGTCGTCGAATTCACCGCGCTTGATGTTGTCTGAACCTTCAAACAGCAGGTGCTCAAAGAAATGCGCAAAACCCGAACGCTTGGGTTTTTCGTTCTTGGAGCCCACATGGTACATGACCGACACGGCCACGATAGGTGTGGAATGGTCTTCGTGGAGCAGCACTTTTAGGCCATTGGCCAAGTCGTACTCTACAAACTGGATGTTCTGGGCAACGCTTGCGCTGGCTAAAAGCGCTGCCAGGGAAAAGAGCAGAATTGTCTTTTTCATGTTTTTGTTGATGCTGTTAGGTTTGTAATAATTTATTTCAACAATACGCCATTCTTAACCTTGAATGCTTGCACCCTAACCTTCAAAACATTGGAAAGCGGATTATCGCTCAGCACAAGGAAACTGGCTTCGTAGCCGTTTTCGATTTTGCCGATTTTACGGTTGGGAAAAATAGCACGCGGAGTGTTCTCGCACAGCACTTTGAGCGTGCGTGCATCATCCAAATCGCCTAGACCAAACCAATAATTCAACTCCATTCGCAGGGTGCGCTGTGAATCGTCTGAGCCCATGGCCACATTGACGTTAGCTTCGAGCAGACGCCTAAGCGTTTTTCTGTGGAATTCTTGTACCACAGTGCGGTTGGTTGCAGCCTGAGCGTGCGAAAGCAGCAATACCAGAGGCGTTTTTTTCTTGGCAAGTGTTTTGATATCTGCATCGGAAAGTTCATATTTTTGGCTGGCACCTACTCCATCCCAATTGTGGCCGGGCAAATTGGCAAATCCGTCTACACCCAGCTTCAATCCAAGGCTTAAATCATTGGCAGTTTCTACATTTGCAAATACCCGGAGCCCTGATTTGTGCGCCTTTTTTACCACCAACTTCGCCACTTCGGCAGAAAGGCCCTTGCCTTCTTTTCCGCCACTGTTTTGAGCATCCAGCAGATAAATTGAAATTACACCCGGGTTCTGCATTTTAATTTTGTCCCAATTGGCTGTCAACGCTGCCTGATTGTCAATAAACCAGTAGCCGTTACCAAGCATTTTCTGGCTGATTTTCAATTCGTCGTAATGCTCGCCCCATAAACTTGGGTTTCGGATTTTATTGGCAGGGCCTTCGTACTCCAAAAATGGGTATCCAAGCGTACACGTGATTACTCCGTTTGAAAAAACTGCGTCGGGTGCAGTAGGCTTGTTCAGAAGCGGAGCGGTAGCTGTGCGCCCCTCCTGCGTGTTTCCGAGCATTTGGAGGTAAAACACCCCCTCGCCCATGTATTGGCTCAAGGTATTGGAGGCTGAAGGGTTTTCTGTAACGCTGGAACAGTGCGCATCGCCCATAGGAGGCACCACCCAACGGCCCTCCAGGTTAATCACCGAGTCAATTTTCGAGGGGGCTTTTTTGCTTAGGAGGCCATTGGCAGTGTACCAGGTAGCCGCGACAAATCCTTTGCCATCGTACCATTGGCCGTTGCGAAATTCGTAGTTTTTTCCCGCCGTTTGTGCCAGCATAATTTGGCTGAAAAGGCAAAGAAGCAAAAAGGAAGGAAGTATCCGTTTCATTTCAAGATGTTGACTTTGAATGGATTAGGTAAAATTATTCAAAAAAAGAGATGCAAAAGTAGGCAGCCTCCCGCCAATAGGGTAGTGGTTAACATACTATTGGTAAAACCGCAAAACAGAAAATTCAAAACAGGAAAATATAAAACTGTTGAATGCGCTAAGCCCTTCAAACTATCTTCGCCCCATGCGCTACGACGTAATCATAGCAGGCGGGGGAATTGTGGGGCTTGCCACCGCCCTGCAATTGCAGCAGCAACGCCCTGATTTCCGCATTGCGGTGCTTGAAAAAGAAAGCCAAGTGGCTGCCCATCAGAGCAGTCGCAATAGCGGGGTAATCCACTCTGGCATCTACTACCGCCCAGGGAGCCTTCGCGCTACCAATTGCAAGCGCGGCTACGATTTGCTGCTTCAATTTTGTAATGAAAATGGTATCAAGCACGATGTTTGCGGCAAAATCATTGTCGCTTCAGAAGTAAACGAGCTAGGACAATTGGACAAAATATTCCAACGTGGGGTGGAAAACGGCCTGGTCGGAATCCGAAAAATCAGTGCGGCAGAAGCCCTCGAAATAGAGTCAAACGTGCGGGCTGTAGAAGCCGTTTGGGTGCCTCAAGCAGGTATCGTTGATTATGGTACAGTTGCCCGCAAATACGCTGAAATCTTTCAGGCTAATGACGGGAAAATATTTGTAAATCAGAAAGTTGTAACGGTGAATGAAAAGAACAGCGCCATCGTGGTAAAGACTGAAAGCAATGCTTCCGATCCGCATGAAAAACATTGGGAGACTTCCTTTTTTGTCAATTGCGCCGGCCTCTATTCCGACCATGTTGCCAGTCTCACGGGGGAGAAATTGAATGTTAAAATTATCCCCTTCCGGGGAGAATATTACGATCTGAAACCGGAGGCCGAACACCTTGTACGCAACCTTATCTACCCCGTGCCCAACCCCAATTTCCCTTTTCTTGGTGTCCACTTCACGCGTATGATCCATGGCGGAATAGAGGCTGGACCTAATGCGGTGTTGGCCTTTCGGCGCGAAGGATATTCGCGTTGGCAATTGGATGTCAGGGAGTTGGGGGAGACTCTGGCTTTCCCCGGGTTCCAAAAAATTGCGCGAAAATTTTGGCGCGAAGGTTGGGCAGAAATGAAACGAAGTTATTCAAAGGCCCATTTTGTAAGGGCACTCCAAAAACTCGTGCCAGCTATCCAGCCCGACGATGTGATGCCTGGCCGCTCTGGGGTGCGTGCCATGGCCTGCGACCGCGACGGCAACTTGCTGGACGATTTTCTGATCCTCGAACGACCGCGCATCCTCAATGTATGCAATGCGCCCAGTCCGGCGGCTACGGCTTCACTGGCGATTGGGGAAACGGTGGCAGCGAAAATTTTGCGACAGTTTTAAGCAAAAAACCTTTTTTTTGACTCACTTTTCTCTACTTTGCTGACTGTTTGCACTTCTCCGCATCTCCAACCCGAAAAAGAATACATTTTCTACGTCTTGCTCAATGAGATGTTGGGTGTGGATTATTGTGTGGAATACCAAGCGGGCGCCAAGCATACACTTCGGCTTCCGAATAACAATAAACTGACAT
>JANMME010000498.1:0-5248 GCA_031373015.1 Saprospiraceae bacterium | reverse complement strand
CTGGGGTTTCAGGGCAAGGGTCCTGGTCGTCTGCCACCCCATCGCGGTCTTTATCTTTTACTTCAGGACAACCTTTATTATTAGCCGTTCCTGCTTCTGTGGGACATTTATCCTGGCTGTCGGGCACACCGTCTCCGTCTTTATCTTTTACTTCTGGGCAACCGTTGTTTTTAGAAGACCCGGATATGTCAGGTCATTTGTCGAGGTTATCGGCTATGCCATCGTCATCAGAGTCGGGGCAACCATTAAAAGTGCCCGCTTTGTCAGGGCAAGGGTCGTTTTTATCCGCCACTCCATCGTCGTCAGCGTCGGGTTCTTTGGCCTGTGGGCAGCCATTGATTGGGCCAGCTTCCGTCGGGCATGGGTCTTTCTCGTCCACAAAACCATCGCCGTCAGTGTCTTTGACTTCAGGGCAGCCATTGTTGCTCACCGTACCTGCCAGCTCCGGACAAGAGTCAAAATTATCTGCAATGCCATCCCCGTCGGTGTCGGGGCAACCTTTGTTGGGGCCAGCCTTGTCGGGGCAAAGGTCTTGGTCGTCAGGCGTGCCGTCTCCATCGCTGTCCTTCGATTCAGGGCATCCCATGTTGCTGGCCGTTCCTTTTTCGTTAGGGCATTTGTCGTCTTTGTCAGCTATACCGTCAAAGTCTGAATCCGGGCATCCGTTCCAAGGGCCTGCCACGGTGGGGCACTCATCAGATTTGTCAGCAAAGCCGTCTTTGTCATAGTCAGGGCATCCATTTGTTTCGATCGTGCCCGCTTCATCTGGGCAAAGGTCCTCTGAGTCGCCGATGCCATCATTGTCGGCATCTGGGCAACCGAGGGCTGTGGGTGGGCCGGGCAGTGTTGGGCACACATCCAAAGAATCGGGGGTGCCGTCTTTGTCCTGGTCATTCATTAAAGGTTGGGGCGGCACTGGCCTGTTTTCAGGTTTGTGGAGCAGATAAACATAGCCAATACCAATCTGCAGATTATCCCGGTCGTCCATCAATGCCTTTCTAAATTCGCCTTGCAAATTGATAAAAGCATAAGGAGAGACCCGAAAATGCAAGCCCGCACCAAATGGAAATTGCGCATGACTGTTGTCTTTTTCAATCACATAGCCGACCCCTGCAAATGCAAACGGAATAACCTTTGCACCGCTCTTCATGTTTTCAAGGCGAAATTGAACATCAAGGCCAGCAGTCACCGTATTGGCATCCTTAGAGCCGGGGAGCTTTGCCAGGCCCAGTTTCAGGGGTACGCCGATGTTGAGTGCGGGGGCGATGTTGTGGAAATAGGCAAATTCAAAGCCCTGCCCGATCTGGAGTTTGTTGTCAAAAAGCAGCCCATAATCAATGAAATTCAATTTGGCGTGAATGGAGTTCTTAAAGGCCTGATTTTGGGAAATTGCAGGCGCGAGTTGCAGGCAAAAAGCCAGCAGGAGGAGTAAAGGAAGTTTTCTCATTGCGAATCAAAAATATGTTTGGAGTGAGAAAACAAAAGAAGTGCCAATAACTAAATTGGGGTAGTGGCACACAACGCAACTAAGCCTATTTTTGTGCTAAATTTTTTGAACATTGAAGCACTTGCTTTTTCTCAACATCCTCATTTTCAACTGTTTGATAGTGTCAAACACCGCTTTAGCCGCCCATGTGGACACGCTCGAAATCTTTAGCGCCGCCATGCGGAAAAACATAAAATGTCTTGTAATTGCTCCAGAAAATTATCGCGCCACTGGTGAGCCCTATCCAGTACTGTATCTTTTGCATGGTCACGGTGGCAATTTCGCAGGCTGGCTTTCTGACGCACCCCAGCTTCGCCAACACGCCGACAACTACCAGATGCTTATCGTGTGTCCGGATGGCGGTTTCGACAGTTGGTATCTCGACAGTCCGGTGGATTCCACCGTGCGATACGACAGCTATATCTCTAAAGAGGTGGTCGGTTTTATTGACTACTACTACAATACACGCCGCAACCGCGCCGGGCGAGCCATCGCCGGGCTCAGCATGGGCGGGCATGGGGCCATAACCTTGGCTATCAAACATTTAGATATATTTGGAGCAGCTGGAAGCATGGCTGGAGGCCTGGATTTGATGCCTTTCAAGAAAAACGAATGGGACTTGAAAGGGGTCTTAGGGTCACCTTTGACCAACTGGCAAAACTGGGAAGAAGCGTCTGCCGTCAATTTCGTTCAACGGTTAAAAGGCCATGATCTGCCACTTATTATTGACTGCGGCCTCGGTGATTTTTTTCTGGATGTCAACCGGGAGATGCACCAGCAGTTGCTGGAAGCCAAGATTCCGCACGAATACACGGAACGCCCAGGGGAGCACAATGGCGAGTATTGGGGAAATGCAGTGGATTATCAGGTGCTGTTTTTTCACAAATTTTTTGAAGGCGTGTAGATTTACGATTTTGGAATTACGATTTACGATTGTTTTGATCCGAAAAAGGCAAGAATCATACCTTTTTCGGATCAAAATGATCACAAATCACAAATCCAAAATCGTAAATAGTAATTCGTAATTCCAAAATCGCAAATCCACTTTTTCCCGTACAGCAACCACGCAAACGAACCAATCCAAGCAATCAGAACCACCTTCAAAAACCCGTCGCGCAACAATGCCCGCGTGGGAGACTCCGTCTTGCCAAATACGAGCGTCAGCTGCAGGTAACGCAATACACCTACCACCACAAAAAATGCCGTGTAATAAATATTGTCGCTCCCAATGCGCTCTGTAACTTCTGGCGAAAAACAGTACATAAGGTAGGCTACCACCGCTACGGTGGAACACACCACGATACTCATGTCCAGAAAAGGCAAGTTGTAACCTTCCAAGGCCTTGCGAAAATTGCTTTCGCCCATGGCCACCATGTATTCCCCACGTCGTTTGGCAAAACCAAGAATGAGGGCCAGAAGGAAGGTCAGCACGATGAGCCAATGCGACACCACTACACCGGTCACCGCGCCACCCGCCAATACCCGCAACAAAAAGCCCAGCCCTATGAGCGACACATCCACTATGGCAAAATGTTTCAGCGAAAGCGAATAAGCCACATTTACCACAAAATACAACACGCTGAAAATCAGCATTTCAGTGTTCAAAAAATAAGCCATTGACAACCCGCTAACCAATAAGACCACCCCGATCAATGCCCCTTGACCCTGGCTGATCGCTCCACTTGCAATGGGACGACGACATTTGTCCGGGTGGTTGCGGTCCTGGGGCGCATCCACCAGGTCATTGAGCACATAAACTGCCGAGGCTGTGAGCGAAAAAGCTACAAAGCCCAACAGCGCATGGCGCAATATGTCAAGCTCGGTCAGCCTCGCCCCAAAAAATGCAGGCAGGAATAGGAACAGGTTCTTGACCCAATGCTCTGGCCGAGCCAAGTTGACAATGTTTCGGAAAGTCATAGGGCAAAGGTAGGTTGTTTACCCGCCG
Organism: Saprospiraceae bacterium; assembly: GCA_031373015.1. Classification (GTDB taxonomy): domain Bacteria; phylum Bacteroidota; class Bacteroidia; order Chitinophagales; family Saprospiraceae; genus M3007. The sequence continues at coordinate 1,817 of JANMME010000498.1, read as the reverse complement.
TAGCCTTCCTGCCCGCCAATTCTTTGGCAGGCGGGGGCGAAGGAGGGGTGGATTTTACTACTACTATTTCACTTCGTAAATATCGTCATCGGTGGTGGTGGTCTTTGTCTCCACTGCACGGCGATTGGAGGAAAAGAATGCGCCTTCGCCGCTCTTTTTCAGCACAAAAAAGTAATCATCGGCAGAGGAATTGAGGGGTATTCCGAGGTTCTGTGGCTTTGACCAGGTTGAGCCCACTTTTTCGGTTTTGAAGATATCCAGCCCGCCCAACGAAGGATGCCCTAAACTACTGAACCACAACGCCTTGGCATCGGCTTGATAAAAGGGGCTTACCTCGTCTGCCCCAGTATTTACCATCCTTCCCAGGTTTTGTGGGAAGGAAAAATCGAGTTCCTCGGAATCCAAGGGGCGTTCACAAACATATAAATCCAGTCCGCCAAAGCCCCCTACCCGATCGCTCGAAAAGAACAAGTATTCAGCGCCCTCTGCCTGCGCAACATGGGGAAACATGCTGGTGCTCTTCTCCAAATTGATGTAGGCGCGTAACCGCTCTGGTACTGCCCAGCCTGCTTCCGTTCGCCGAATGCAAAAAATCGCGCAGGGAGATGCTGCGGCGCTCCCACCGCGCTCAGCAGGGCAGCCTTCTTCACATTGTGCGTAGTAAAACCGACTGCCATCAGGTGAAAAACAACCACTCCTGAATTTCCCCGAAACTTCTTCAGGAAGTGATTTTGCTTCCTCGGGTTGTCCCCAGATTTCCTCTTTTCGCTTTGCGCGCATGAGTTTTGTGCGACTTTGGGAAGCGAGTGAAAAGTAGAGCAAGTTGTCTGAAAAAGGGATGGGCGCGAACTCGTTTTCTTCCGTATTTAAGGAATCTGGCAAAGGGCGGACAATTGTAGTCGTATCTTGATTGCCAGAAATTTGAAGGGCCATTTCGCAACCAGCGATCTCATTCTCCGCCACCGCAACCATCACGGATTTGTAGTCGCCGTGATATTGCTGTGCAAAGGCCTCAAAGGCTTGAGCGGCCTCTTTGTAGCGGCCTTGTTGTTTGATTGCACGGGCATGGCGCAGCGGCGCGAGTGGGAAGCGGGCATCTGTTAAAGCCACCCGATAGCAGTCGGCAGCGTACAGATAGTCGCGAACACGGGCATAAGCTTCGGCGGCTTGGTAGAGCAGTGCAGGATCGGAGTTTTTGAGTCGCCCGGCGCGTTCCCAAAGTTCGGCCGCAGCGCGGAAATGACCTGCATGGGCCTCCCGATCAGCATTTTTTAGGAGTGCGGGGAGGGGCTGGGCGTTTGCAGATGCTACGACAAACATTAGGCCCAAAAGCAAAAAGAAAAGTTTCCGCATTTTGATAAATGGCGGGATTATGGGAGGAACAGTTCTTCGAGATGGACGGCGAGGTCAGAAAAAACCAGTTTGATGAGTTCGAGGGTTTGCTCAAACTTCCAAGTCAGGTAATCAGCGTAAGAATAAGTGCCGTTCAGGTCGAGTTGTGATAAGTCTGTAATAGCTGCCATGACTGTTCAACAGATTGTTAGAATCCATTTTGACTGCAAAAATAAGCGTTTTTTCAGCGGGGTAAGGGGTAGAGTGCCCTCCTTCATTGTACCAAAATCACCTTTTCGATGATTGTAGGGTAAAACCGATGTTCCAAAACCAGCACATTTCGTGCAATATCTTCAGCAGAATCTTCCGCTGCAACCGGGCATCTAGCTTGAAAAACGATGTCTCCATCGTCGTACTGCTCATTTACAAAATGAATCGTCATGCCAGTTTCGGTTTCGCCAGCCGCTTTTACTGCTTCATGGACG
>JANMME010000267.1:0-12223 GCA_031373015.1 Saprospiraceae bacterium | reverse complement strand
TGTCATCCGTGGCCCATCCTAACCAGTTATGAAAAATTAAATTTTCCACTCCAAATTTTTTACTTGACCACCGCCATCTTCCGCACAAACACCTGGTTTTCAACCCAAACAGCAACCATGTACATGCCGTCAGGACTTTGGGTCAGGTCAATGGGAAGGTTCAGCACATCGGTTTCTACGACCGGATTTTCCCAAACCAAGCGCCCGGCCCAGTCCCGGATTTCGACGCGGAGCGCGGCGGGTTTGTGCAGTTTTAGGGAGAGTGAGGATAAGCCATTGCTGGGGTTTGGAGAAAGTTGGAATTGCTGGAAGAAGGCAGCTTCTCCTGCTCCGGAGGTTGTGGATACCGTTGTGGAAATACTCTTTGTACAGCCATTCGCATCTGTAACAGTGACCGTATATGTGCCACCAGTGAGTCCTGAAATATCTTGCGTTGTCACGCCATTGCTCCATACGTATTGATATGGTGGATAACCCCCGGCAATACTTAAATCCACAGCGCCATCATGCGTATTGGGGGCTGATTCATTGATAACTGAAGCGGAAAGTGAAATTGGGGTAGTTGTGACATTAAATTCCCCGGTCTCAGCGGAGCATCCAACAGCATCGGTAACGGTTAGGTTAACCAGACTTGGAAGGGTGTAAAGCGTGCAGCTATCTGTGCTTCCATTTGACCAAAGATAGGTTAATGGAAGAACACCGCCGCCGGTAACACTTCCGCAAAACTCACGGACTCCATTGCAATCAAAGAATATTACATCAAACCATGCCATCATTGAAGAAGGCGTAAACTCGATTGACTTTATCGGCCCTATCGCATTGTTCGCATAGACGCCGCCGCCGGGTGAACTGACGTTTTTAATAGCCCTGACTTGGTAAAACAGCGTGCCTTGAACGGGGTTGTTATCTGTATAAGTAGTGCTTGCAACAGGAGTAGTCGTCAGTCTTGTGTACGGCCCGTCTTGCGAGAGGGCGCGGTAAACATGGTAGCCTGTCACACTATCCGCAGAGGCTGTCCAGCTGAGTTCAACGCTTTGGCAATGTCTAGAAAGCGTCAGATCTGTGGCCGGTTTTAGCACGTGAGCACGAAGCGTAGGATCGCCCAGCAAGGCCACATGCGCGCCACCTTTACCAGATGAGGTTGGGTACACTGTGTTGAATTGATCGTTCATCGTCTCCTTGTTGCAATATCCGATGGTTTCACCGGAAGCAAGCGCGTGGTTAAACCAGTGTGGCCGGCCCGCCCAGGAGCAAGTCAGAATGCCCCCGCGAGAAGCCAAAGCCGAAGGCATAAACGGATCGCTTTCATAATCCCAGTCGCCAAAATAGGAACCAAAAAGATTGGAGAAAACGATATTAATCGAATCCGTGGCAAAGTTTGAACTTGAGCCTACCCCACCCGCTCCGTTGTAGTTTCCGCCGCCACAGCCGTATCCAAGCAGGTAACTTTTGGTTTCAGTCCCGTCAAAAAAATCGGTTTCCACGATATTGGCTTCACCGACCAATGGATAAGCATTTCGAAAGCCATTAGAACCAAATGCTTCGCCGCCGAAATAGAAAAAGTTGTCGTCCACCAAGGCCTTGTTCTCCACGGTATAATCTCCGATGCGCCAATTGTGATCCTTGTCCAAATACCGTTTCATCAGCCCATTAGCGTCAGCTGCGCCAAAGGCAGCGGCATTGATGTGGCGGAAATCCACGCGGCCTATTTGCAGTTCCGCTGTGGAGGGCATATAACTTTGGTCAAATTTGCCGTCGCCGGGTATATTGACATTCGCCGCTCGACCTGGGGTAATGTTATTCACTGTGGCATCAGTCCAGTTGCCGTTCACATCGGCGTAATAGGCATCCGAAGGCCATGCTCCCTGATGATCGGGGTGGCCGTCCCAGGCCGCATTGCCGGAATAAGGAACAGGCACACTGCCGAGCAGCAGCACGGCTTTCACATTAGTGGGGTCAGCGTTGTAGGAAGCAACGATCTGATTTTTAATGGATTGCACGGTTGAGGAAGGCCCGGTGTGGAAAGGAATGGGCCACCAGCCATCGCCGCGCATATCGTTTTTCATGCGCACGAGTTCGACACCCAGGGCGTCTGCCGTGGTCGAATCTACAAAAATCAGGATTTTCCCCCGGCTGTCTACCGGGTTGGCGTTGATGGCCACATGGGCAAAGCCGTAGGCACTGAGGCCGTTGATGACCCGTAATATCGAGTACTCATAAATCTGCCCTGCCGTCACGTTGTTGTCCGTCACAGTAGTGAGGTTAGAGTTGGACACGTTTAGGACCTCTTGCCAGGCTGAATTGCCCTGTCCTTTGGTCCTACGTTTGACGAGCAAACCAGCGTTGCCAGGATTTGGCCAATTGAGGGTGACGGTGGCCGGGCCAACGGCAATCATGGCTACAAGCGGCACGGTTACATCTTTGGAAACCTGTGCTTGCAAAGCATTGAAACCCAGGAAAAAGAAAGCGAGGAGGAAGGTGAAATGTAATCTCATGTGAAGGTGGTGGTTGGTCAAAAATAGTCTGCAAGATTCAAAAAATGGCAGGAAATACCGCAAGGGAATATCCAATATCCAACAAGGAAGGTCCAAGGGAATATCCAATATCCAACAAGGAATGTCCAATGTCCAAGTGGGGCGCTGCTCCCTGATTTTGTCGCAAATCAAAACAATCAGGTCACCGTGAGTGGCCATGGGTAGCACTCACTTGGAAATTGGACATTCCTTGTTGGATATTGGATATTTTTACGCCTTGCGTGGTGTTCCCAACCGACGGTTTTCACAGCCCCAAAACATCCCCCATCCCAAACACCCCCCGCTTACCCGCAAGCCACTGCGCCGCCAAAACAGCCCCCGCCGCAAAGCCCACACGCGAATGCGCCTTGTGCTCAATACTGATCTCGTCCACGGCACTTTGCCAACGCACGAGGTGAGTGCCGGGCACTTCGCCTTCGCGGATGGCGGTGATGGGGATTTCGCCGGGAGCGGGTGTGCCGGGTTGGAGCGACCAACCCGTGTAGCGCTCGGCATTTTGAATCAATTCGTTGGCGAGGGTGAGGGCCGTACCACTGGGTGCGTCGAGTTTATGGATATGGTGGGTCTCGGTAATGGAGGCGGCGTATTCTGGCCGGGCGGCCATGAGTTGGGCAAAGCGGCGGTTGAGGGAAAAAAAGAGGTTGACCCCTACGCTAAAATTGGAAGCCCAGAGCATGGCGCCGTTGTTGTCGCGACAAAATTTTTGGGCTTCTGGAAGGCGATCGAGCCAGCCGGTGGTGCCACTTACTACAGGCAGTCCGGCCCTCAGGCAAAGCATCACATTTTCAAATGCAGCCTCGGGACGAGTGAATTCTATGGCGACATCGGCCTGGCGCAGCAGCTCGGGCGTGGGGGTGTCGTCGCGACGAATACGCCAGGCGATTTCAATGCCTTGTTTTTCAGCGATTTGCTCAATCGCTTTGCCCATTTTGCCGTAACCAAGAAGACCGAGTTTCATGAGAAATGCCGTAAATTAAAATCCGTGTCTTATCCGTGGCATCCGTGGCCCAATGGAACACGGATGCCACGGATAAGACACGGATTTATTTGGTAAGTTAAATTTCCATACTCACTCTCTAAGATGAGCTAATTTAACACGCTGATATTTCTCCTGCTGCACAAAACTACGAATGTTCTTGATCGTCTCGCGGGGGCCTACGTCAAGCGCCATATTCACCAGCCAGTCGGGCAGGCTGCCACCGGGGTTGGAGTAAATGTAGTATTCCACGTACGTCCAGCCGCCCGGGCCAGGCAGGAGTGTCCAGGTAGTATGGGCATTGTCCATACGCACCACGCCTTTGTTGACGGGCAGGTAATCGGATACCGCGACGCTGCTGGCCGTAATGCGGCGAGTAATCGGGTCTTGGTCAATTCTGGAGCGCACCACGATGTCGCGGTCGTCCAAAGGCCAGGGGAAGTCGAGTTTGGAATAGTAGTAGGTCTCCCAATCGGATACCTTTTTGAGTTCGCGCGACTCAGACACCTTATAGCCCCATTTGGGATAATTGTCCACTTCAGAAAGGAGGGTCACCAGTCCGGAGAGACTAACCTTGAGAGAGGTAATGAGTTTCAGTTCATACACATCGGAAGTTTTTCGGTAATAAACTTTGACGCCCTCTTTTTCATTTTTGAAAACCCAGCCATCGGTATTTTGGGCAAACAAGAAACTTGTGGTGATACATGTAAACAAGAGGAATGTGAGGATTTTCTTTAGCATAAGTAATTTAGTTTTTGATCGTGGTGTGGTCGGGGCGGTAGGATATTGGGATATTGGGATATTGGGATATTGGGATATTCAGGTGAAATAAATCAAGGTTTCAGGAAGCTCAACTCAAAGAACATACATTGCTCAAAATCGTTGCAACCCAATATCATAATATCCCAATATCCCAATATCCCAATATCTCAATATCTCAATATCTCAATATCTCAATATCTCAATCTCCCCCTCCAATTTTTAGCAGCAAATATGAGGCCGGGCGCATCAATTGCCCATCAACGACCAAATCTTTTTTTTAGTCCTGCAATGCCCCAACCACCCCTTGTTTTAAACGTTCTTTGCAGTGGTTTTCAAACATAATTTTTCCCTGGTATGAAATTAGCACCTCTTTTTTTCGCGCTGTTGTTTGGGTTTGGTTTTTTTCAGGCATTGGCCCAATGCCCTCCGGGGCATGATTCTGTCCGGGTTGAAATCAATCACAACGCCTTCTTTCAGGAGATCAGTTGGAAAATTACCAATCTTGACAACAACATTGAATATGGCTCTGGCACCCTGCAAGATACCGCTACCAATGTTTTCACCTGTTGTGTGCCTGCCGACGAATGTGTTCGGTTCACGATTTCTGGCAGTTTAAGTGGTCTTTTCCCCGATGGGTGGTATCGCCTTTTTGTAAATGATACGCTGGTGTATGAACGCCTCAACGGTAGCTTTCAAATGCAGACAGAATCTGTTGAACTAAATTGTACGCCGGGCATCTCCTGTGTAAGTCCACTTTACCTCAGCCTGGGCACCAACAATACCCCTACAGCAGATGAGGCTTGGTACAGTTTCACCCCTACAGAAACGGGGGTCTACGTTTTTACGACCTGCGGTGCAGATTGTCCCACCAAAATTTGGGTATATGACCGTTGTGCAGGTATTTATGTTTCTAACATCCAATTGGGAACCATTGCATATTCCGTAGATGGTTGCCCAGACGGTTCGGCTTCAATACAGCTCCATTTGGGAGGCGGCAAACAATATTATATCCGGGTGCGCTACAAGGAGCCCGGCTGTAGCCCAATGCCCATTCCCTACACACTTAGCTATTTGGGCCCAGTCATGGGTTGCATGGATCCCACCGCATGCAACTACGAACCACTTGCTACCGTCAGTAGTGGAACATGCCTATATCCTGGCGACCCGGCTTGTCCCAATGCGCCTGACTTCCTGATCAGTCAAGATCAGTTGCTCAGCTCGCTCGAATATGGAGACCTAATAAATGACGATGCTTGTCTGGTTACAGCGGGCTGTGTACGCGGATTGGGCATACGCCACATCATCATGTTTACGACCCATATTACGAACGTCGGCGATGAAGACTACTATATTGGCGCACCGCCGACAGATATTCATGAAGCCTCAACACAGTTTGTGTACGATCCTTGCCATCAGCATTGGCACTACATGGGCTATGCCGACTATATATTGTACAACTCGGACGGCTACCGTGTACCCATTGGCTCGAAAACCGGCTTTAGTGTATTAGACGCTTTTTGTTTCGGAACGGAAATGAAATACAATGGTATCAATATGGGGATATCAGCGCATTGCGGCGACGTTTATGGTAAAGAAACCCCTTGCCAATGGATTGACATTACCGACATCCCTGCTGGCGACTACACGATGGTGGTGCGCGTGAACTGGGATAAAAGCCCTGACAAAATAGGCCGGGTCGAAAAACGCTACGATAATAATTGGGCGCAAGCCTGTTTCACCCTTGTGTACGATGGCAACACGCCCGATGTGGTGTTCAATTCCGATTCTTGTCCCAAATTTACCGATTGTAATGGCGAAGTTTTTGGCGATGCACTCCCCGACTGCAACGGCGTCTGCAAGGGCCCGGCACTTCTGGGCGACTGGAACCAAGATACCCTGCGCAATGCGGCTGACGTGAGCGCTTATCTTTCCTCGATTCTTGCCGGCACAGGTGTGGCCAGCACCTGCAACGACCTCCACGATGACGGTGTGATCAACGTGTTTGACGCTGCCTTGCTCCACGAGTGCAACCTCTATGCGGATAGCCAGCAGCATTGGATCCAACGTTTCCCCTGCCAATTCCCCACAGGCTTCCTCAATACCCAAGACCTGGTGACGATCCTGGCAGGCACACTGGACACGCTGGCAAAAACCTTTGACATTCAGATAGCCAATCCCAGCCATGAAGTATTGGCTTATGAACTTTCGGTGAGCGGGGTAGCAATTGAATCGGTAGAAAACCTCGCGCCAGAATTTACAACCGCGCCCATGTTCAACGCTGCCACAGGGAAAATACTCGCCCTCGCTGCCGACAAGTCGAGCATCAAAAAGAACTTCATGCCCAGCAATTTTTTGCGCGTACACTATTCAGCATTGACAGATCACAAGGTTTGCGTGTCGGAAATTACAGCAGTAGTGAACGACAAATACCAACAGAGCAACGCCACACTCGCTGACCCAAATTGTATTCCTGTGAACTACGTTTCCGTAACGGAGCCAGGCCATGCGCCTTTTGCGGTATTCGTACAACCCAACCCCATGCTAGAAAGCACGACGGTGTTTTTTGAAAACCCAAACGCAGAGTCTACAATTTTCACCTTGACTGATTTGACAGGGCGCACCCTGCGTTCGTTCAGTGACCTTAGCGGCCAATCCGTGACCATTGAGCGGAGTGGGCTGCCTTCTGGCACTTACCTTTTCAACCTTCGCAGTAGCCGTGGCACCGTGAGCGGGAAGATTGTAATGTTGTAAGGTTGGTTATTGGGGGATTTGGTTATTTGGGGATTTGAGTGGCCAGGTCTTGGCATTTCTATTGCCTTGAATGAAGCCAGAAATGCCAAGCTCTGGCCACTCAAACCCCCAAATAACCAACTTAACCAGCTATCTCCAAAATTGCTCTCGCCGCTCTTTCTGATGCGCCACCTCCGCCTAAGCGTTTGCGGAGTTCGGCATAGCCTTCCCGCAGTGTAGCTGATTTCTTTGGATCCAAAATTTCCGCCAGCGCGGCTTGCAGGTTTTTCAGGTTTAGTTCATTCTGGATCAGTTCGCGCACCAATGGCCGGTCCATGATCAGGTTGACCAAAGAGATGTATTTTACTTTTACCAGCGACTTGGCAATTCGGTACGAAAGCCAGTTGCCTGCGTAGCACACCACCTGAGGAACGTCCAGCAGGGCTGTTTCCAAGGTAGAGGTCCCTGATTTTACGAGTGCGGCCTTTGAATTTTGCAATACCTCGTACGTCTGCCCGCGCACCAAGCGCACATTTGGGTAATTTGCCAAAAACGCTTGATAAAATGCCTCCGGCAACGACGAGGTGCCCGCTACCACAAATTGATAATCTGGAAAGCACTCCGTAACCTCCAACATACGCGGCAGAATACGGCTCAACTCCTGCTTCCTGCTGCCTGGTAGGAGGGCGATGGTTGAGATATTAGAATATTGGGATATTGGAATATTGGGATATTGGGATATTGGGATATTGGTTAATCGAGTTGAATCTCCAATATCATAATATCCTAATTTCCCAATCTCATCCAGCAGTGGGTGACCTACAAACTCGGCTTCGATGCCGTATTTCCTAAAAAAGGCTTGCTCGAACGGAAGGATGACCAGCAACTTGTCCACATCGCGGCGAATGGCATGGGCTCTGGAAGCGTGCCAGGCCCACAGTTGAGGGGAAATGTAGTAAACCACTTTAATCCCCTGTTCCTTCGCCCAACGCGCAATACGCAAGTTAAAACCAGGGTAGTCAATCAGCACCAATGTATCGGGCTGGAAATCAAGGATGTCGCGCTTACAAAAGGCTATATTTTGAAGGATGGTGCGCAAGTTTTTCGCGACTTCTACAAAACCCATGAACGCCAGCTCACGATAGTGTTTTACCAGCGTAGCCCCGGCGTTTTGCATCAAATCGCCCCCCCAGGCACGGCACGAGAGATCGGGTTGTTGGGAATAGAGTGCTTTTAATAAATTAGCACCATGTAGGTCGCCGGAAGCCTCGCCGGCTATGAGGTACAATCGCATAATTAGCAAAAAAAGCGGCAACCGCTTTACGCGATTACCGCTATCATCAAAACACGCTTCATTGTGTCAAAGGTAAGTTGATATTCTAATTTTTTCAAATTCCCTCAAAAAAAAGTCGGCAGCCACTTACGCAGCTGCCGACTAAAAATATGAGTCATCCCAAATTTTAGGAAGAATATATAATAAACTGCAAAATGCAAAACAGGAAAATATAAAACAGCAAAACCAAGAAGCCAAAATCTCGAACAGATCAAAACCTTACCCAATTCGCGATCAAAACGTGTGGTTTTACATTTTCCTGTTCTCCGGTTTTGCGGTTTTGCGGTTTATTTTCTCTATTTTAAAAATTCGGAGTGATTCATATTAACAGTTTTACTTCACCACCACCCATTGGGTTTGTGCCATGCCTTCGCTGCCTTGCAGAACCACGCGGTAGCTGCCAGAAGGGAGTTTGGTGGCGTTCATCACCACGCGATTATCACCTGCGGAGAGTTCGCCGAGCAGCTGTGACTGCACCAAGGCACCCTCAGCGCTGTACACGCGGAGTTCAATGTTTTGTGCTGTTTCAAGACCAAAACGAACCTCTGCATAGTCGCGGGTAGGGTTTGGCACCATATCGAACGCTGTAAGCGTGAGTTCTTTCGTGCCTACTGTGGTGCTCACATTCACGTTGTCAAGGTACATATTGTTGCCAAAACCACTTTCTGCCACGAAACGGATGAGCACTTCTGCTGCGCCGTTGTAAGAGGAGATATCAATTTCGTTGCCGCGCCATTGTGAAGCTGCAGGCACCCAACCAATGTTTGGATCTGTAAACGGTGGGGCAGTAGCCAAACCATCTTTGCCGTCATGCAAAATGGTTTCCCAGGTTTCGCCGCAGTTAGAGGAGATTTCTACGCGGAGGCTGTCAAAGAAGGTTTGATCATAATAGGCATAAGCATGATCGAATTTGAGCGTAGTAGCACCTGTAGCGGTGCTCAAATCAATTTTGGGGGTAACCAGGATAGGCCTTTGCCCTTGTGGAGTGATAAAAAGTGAGCAGCGAGCCGAACGAGTGCTGCCAGAGCCGGCGTTGGTTGCAAGTTTCCAATTGTAGGCAGCACTATTGGCATCAACAATCCAGCCCGTGGGCGGGAAAAGAGCATTTTGGAAAGTATTGCCAAACGGCAAAACTAGAGGTGCCCCCATGGCGGCAATTACTTTGATAGTAGCGGAGCCTGCCAGGTTTGTTTGTGTGCCAAGGTTTGAATTGACCACCTTTACTTCTACGTTACTCGTGCCGCTTGTATTGATCACGATGCTGGTGAGTTGCACATCTTCCGATGCACCTGGAGCGAGGTTGCCAGTCCAGTTTAAATCTGACCAAGCACCTGTGCCCAGACGGTAGCGAAGGTTTGCAGAAGTCAATGCAGCATTGCCTGTGTTTGTCAGGGTGAACGAAGGAGAATAGCCAGGAGCACAAGCCGTAACTTTTTCCGAGGGGATCACGATACCGTCGTCAACAATGGTTTGAGCGAACGGCTCCGAACGAACGGATTGGTACACTTCTCTCGTACCATCGTTCTGCAGGAAAGCAGCCACGCTCATCTGATTCAAGTCATAGAAGTAGTCGAGTTTCCAAGCGAAAGAATAGTTCTTCGTCTCGCCTGCCGTAAAATCCCCTGTAGTGGTGCCCGTTGCATTGGGCAGCATTTTGCGCATGATTTGGAAGAAATCTTTTTCACCGTTGGTGCCAGGCGCAGAAGCGAACAAGATGTTGTCTTCCACCACGGCCACGCGAAGCTTGAGCGTGCCGGTAAGGGCGGCATCGGAGGTCACGGAAAGATTGATGAGCACAGAGTCAAGCGTAGCATTCAGCGAATGCGTGAGCGTCATCGTCACGGGCGTGAGCGTGTTGTACGCCGCTTGGATGGTGGCTGCGGTCATTTGGGAAAGCGGGAATACCTCCAATGCGCCGTTTTGGCGACCATTGGGCACTCCACTAACCCCGTAATAAGATACGCGAGGAGCTACGTCGGTTTGCGTTTGAACGTTCATCGGGTCGAATCCAGGCCAGTTCGTTTGGTATTTGATGGGGGTCAGGTACTGGATGTTGGCATCAACGGTAGCATTGAAGCCGGGGTTTTGCGAGGCACAAGGTGGGCAAGAAGCGTTGGTAAACTCTTCAATAAGCACACGGCGTTTGTGCTGTGCCGACACAGCGACTGCGCACAAAAGGGCGAAAGCAAGAATGGATAATCTTTTCATCATGTTTAGCAATTTAATAGTTGGTGAAAAACGCTCGCAAATGTAGCCAACCCTTTAAGCCTCCCAATCTTTTTGGTCAAAATTGTCGGCTGTTGGCATTCAGATTTGTCGAATATTTGGGTTTCCACTCGTTGCGCTAAGCTTTTACGGTCTTCTTTCTATCCCTCGGGCACATAAAAACAAATCCCCCCGGCATCGCAACGCGAACCGGAGGGATTTATCGCCGTGCGTGGGTCTCACGACCCTGCACTTTGGGTGGGCGGGGACAAGCCCCGCGCCCTACCGCGCCTGAATCATCTTCTTCGTCGCGCTGTCCGTAGCGGTCTCCAACTTGTAGTACAACAATCCAGTCGTGTTGATCAGCGCACGATCCAATGCAATCGTGTTTTCACCTTTGGCAAACTGGCCTTTCTGCTGGTAAACCACGCGGCCCGTCTCGTCGTAAACAGAAAGCGTTGCCTCAGCTGCTTCGGGTAAATAGAAACCGATGAACGTCTTGTTCACAAACGGGTTCGGCTGGTTCTGGTACAGTTCGAAGCCGACGCCAGAGATCGTCTTGCCGCTGAAACGGAAAGCAATACCCATTTTAGTGATTGGTTGACTGGAGACTGGTGACTGGTCAGGACCCGACTTCGCTATGGCTTCATCGGATAAATATGCCTCAGCCCGAGTGATCGAACCTGAAACGCCCAGCATTTCGCTCAACTTGCCAGACTTGGCAGCCCGGAAACGAAGCGTGAACGCTTGTGCGCCGTCAATGGATACGGTAGCTGCACCGTCGAACACAAGCCCAAAGTTGGCAGATGTAACGTTGTCAGATTCCTGTACGCCCATTGCTTCAAGGCCGTTCAAAAGCATCGTGAACTGGAAGCCCTTCAACTGCTGTGCGGACTTGAACGTTACGTCGAACTGCTCGCCCGCTGCAACGTCGCGATCTTCGAGATCGAAGATTGCCGTGCCTGCCGTGCGCTCTTCGGCCTCCATCGTGGCGTTCGCCACCGCCGTGCCGTTCACGTCGCCCACCTTCAGGCCCACAAAGTCTTCGCCCAAATGGCTCGCCATGATATCGTAGATAGTGATAAGTTCGGGGAACTGGGTCTGAAACGGGTTGTTCGGAACAGGGAACGCGAACTTCTTGTCCACAAAGCGCCAGGAGGTGTTGTTCGGCAGGTCGGTGTACAGGCCCAGGATCAACTTGCGGATCTCCACGATGTCGAATGTCGTGATCGAGCCGGACTTGTTGGCGTCCGCCGCGATCATCTTGTACGGGGAGTTCAACGGCTCGAGGCCGAGGATGTGCTTGGAGATAAGCACCAGGTCGTAAGTGGTAACGCCGTTGAGCGGGTTGTCGTCCTTTTCGGGGACGATCTGCACGTCTGCCCCCATCGGGAGGCCGTTCGACATGTAAAACGCCCCTGCATTGTCCGTGAGGTCGAAGTAACCGAACGGCGGGAATGGGTTGGGCAAAAGGCTCGACACGGTCACGTTGGCTTCTTCGATGCCGTCACCCGCCTCTGTCTTGAGTGCGCCGGCCACCGTTATCTGGCCACTGCTCGGGCAGATGCCCAGGTTGTCCTGTACGATCACGTAGGTCTCGCAGCGGTCAGCGTTGCCCGCAGCGTCTATGGACCACAGTTCCACGCATTGTGTGCCGAGTTCAGCGCACGTGAACGTCACGCT
>JANMME010000259.1:0-11956 GCA_031373015.1 Saprospiraceae bacterium | reverse complement strand
CATCGCAGCGTTTTTCCCATTTCAGGTATTTCACCTTCACTTTGTCGCCGTATTTGGCGGTAAGCTGCTTGGTCGAGTAAAACATATTGGTAGCAATCACCACCATTTCAGGCATATCGGGCTTCAAGATGCCCTGGCTTTCGAGCCATTCGATGCCTTGCCGGGTACTGATGCCCCAATAATCGGTCTCAAACTCCCCATAGGCCCCTGCCGTGCCACCTACAATGGGGTTGAAGTAGACGTAAGGCATTTTCGGGTTCATCGCGATAAAGGCTGCCGCATCTGCGGAAAGCAATCCCATAGCCCCATAAACGGCCCATTGCGCGTATTTTTTTTCGGAGAAAATGTTGGCTAGCTCATTCCAAAACAACCCAGTGCAAGCCACCAAGGGCGGATAGGCAAAAGTCAAGTGCCGCCAGCCGTCGTGAATGACGGAGTTTTTGTAAATCACATAAAACACTGGGAAAATAGTGGCAAAAAAGGCCAAGCTGACCCACAACGGATTCAATCGGCGCAATAAACGGGGCAACAAAAGCATACTGCCAACAAAGCCGACCAGCGCAGAAAGCGGGATGGTGTAAATGATCCACTTAAGCGCGTAATTCCAAGGAGTTTTGTCCGACATCATATTGGTGCCTTCAAACAGCACCCTGATTTTCACTTCCAAATCTGAGAACTTAGAAAGCGCTATGAAAGGATTTTTCAAGGGCGCTTGCAAAGCATAAGGCCAAAACAGCAGCGCGAATACATATCCAACCAATGCCACACCAAGCGTGACCAGTGCATATTTTTTCAAATTTTGACCATTGGAGAAGGCCTTTAACCCACCGTTCTTCAACAAAAAATGCAGGCCTGCAAACATTCCTAAAATTCCAAAAGAAAGCAAGCCGCCGGCGCGAGTACCCAAAGCAATACCCAAACCTACCGCCAATCCGAGCATGTTCCAGCGGCGAGGATTGGGCATTCGGTCCAGCACCGCTACCATGTTGTAAATGGCCATGATGTAGCCTGCAGCAAAGGGGATATCCTTTGGGTTCATCAAAGAATCGCCCAGGAAACGCGGCGAAACGAGCATGATGACCAGGGTGATGATGCCTGCACGTTGTCCGCCAATAAGGCCGGCAAACAAGGCTGCACAGAGCATGGCCACCCAGCCCAGCACCGCGCTGGCAGCGTGGCGGACATTGTGATAAGCAAGCTCAGTTGGCTGATAGCCAAGGGCTTTGTTGGCAAAACCGGTGACGGTCTCGAAGAAGCCGCCGTAGAGGTGCATGTTGCCATCGGGAATATGGAGCGCCGAAGTGTCTTTGCCAAACGTGCCGTAGTAGTTGACGAGTTTTTGGGAATAATCCACTTGGAACTTGTCGTCGGCATTGATACCGGAGCCAAAGGAGAGCGCGACCAAAATAACGAGTCCGAGCGCGGCCAAGCCCCAAAAAACTTTGCGCAGCATAGGGTCTGTTTCGGGAAGTGCCGGGCGTTCGAGCCAGTTCCTCGCGGGAGTTGTCGGCCTTGGCGTGGCGCGTGGCTGCTGACTGCCACTTGCAGACTTAGGAGAGGGTTTTGGGGAGGGCTTACCTGATTTTGCCATGGTGTTTTCTTGTTCAAAAAAGCGGGCGCAAGGTAGGGAAAGTTGAGGCAATGTTTAGGGTTGAGGAGGTTTAGGGTTTAGAATATTGAAGGATTAGATGCCCGTTGTAGAAATTTACTAGAAAGATATATTGAGGGAACGGTGGGTTTTTGCTAGGGAAAACTACTTTTGTGTTTCAAAATCAATTGTAACCATCCAGACTGAATTAATCATGAGGCAAATTTCCAAACCGATCCTGTTCGCAATCCTGCTTCTTTCCTCTTTTTCGCAGGAATTGCAGGCACAAGACCCCCGTTTTTCCCAATACTATGCTTCGCCGTGGAATCTCAACCCCGCGCTCAACGGGGTGTTCAATGGCAAATGGCGTGCTACGGTCAACTACCGCGACCAGTGGGGCAGTATTATTGCCCCCGTGCCGTTCCGTACTTATGCAGCAGCTTTTGAACACCGCTTGCAAGTTGGTTATGGGGACGACTATGCCTCTTTTGGCATCGGCGCCATGCACGACGAGGCCGGTACTGCGCGGTTTTCGCAAGACAAGGTGCAGCTCGGCGGATCATTTCTCAAGCAACTTTCTGGTGGCCGGCGCCAGGCAGACCATTATCTTTCAGCAGGGGCCCAAGTTGGCTTTGGGCAAAACTCCATTGATTGGGGCCGCCTTTGGTTCAGCCGCCAATTCGATGCCGCCAGCGAAACCCCCAATACAAACCTATCGAACAATGAGCCCAATGCAAATGCAGACTCAAAAAGCTACTTGGACTTCAATGCCGGATTGCTTTGGTACGCTGTGTTTGAAAACGAAGGGTTTTTCTACCTCGGCGGAGCGATGCACCATCTGAACAAACCCAAAATCTCGCTGGCTGCGGACGATAACGAAACGCTTTATACCCGCGTGACAGGCCATGTCGGTGGGCAATTCCCAATAAGTGAGACCGTTAGCCTTCTGCCTGGTGCGTTGGTGATGAGCCAAGGCCCGGCTTTCGAGACCGATTTGGGCATCAACCTGCGCTATTCCAACAACGATTTCAACGAACTCGCGCTCCGCGCCGGCGCTTGGGCACGCGTGGGCAACAAACTTCAAAAAGGCCTTCAAGCCGACGCCGTTACCATAGTGGGAATGCTCGAGCTCAACCGTTGGATGTTGGGGCTGAGTTATGACATTACTGTCTCCTCGCTCACACAGGCCAACAACGCTCGTGGCGCCTTTGAGGTGTCGCTTACTTATTTTCACCCAGGGGAAAAGCGTTCGCACGTGGTGTGTCCAAATTTTTAAATGGTGTTAAGTTTGGGATTTTCAACCCACGACTTCAGTCGTGGGCCGCGAGATTAGAGCGCAAAACTGAACCGATTTATCGGTTTTATATAGGAAACCGATAAATCGGTTAGCGACGCAGATATTTTGACCTAGCCCACGACTGAAGTCGTGGGTTGAATTACGACAACAACCTAATTTTCTATGAAACAATTCTTATTGATTCTGCTCTGCCTTCCAACCCTCCTGAATGGCCAAAATTTCAGCCTCAGCCCTGCCGCCCCAAAAGCGGGCGATATGGTTCGGCTCGAAATTGACCTTTCCAAAAGCAAACTACGCAGCGCCAGCCAAATTGAAATGGTGGTGCTTGAATACACCAACGGCAAGGCCGCTACCACTGAGGCCGCTACAATGCGAGTCGGCGATAAATTGGTAGGCATTTTCACCCTAAGCCCCGATGCCAAATCTGCTGTAGCTGGGCTTCGACAAGGGGAAGAGACCTGGGATAATAACGATGGTGAGGGCTATTTCGTGATGGTGCATGATCCAGCAGGAAAGCCCCAAGCAGAAGGCATGGTGGCAGCTGCCATTCTTTACCGTGATTTTGGCGGGCTGATGAACCTCAACCGCAGCCCATCGGTGGCTTTTGGCCTGATGAATCAAGCCTTTGCTGCACAGCCCGATTTGAAAAGAAAATATTTTGCGCCGTATATCAGCAACTTGATGGCCGTGAAAAAAAGCGATGACGGAAAGAAAGAAGCCCTGGCAATCCTCTCAGAATTTGAAGCCGATCCAAAGGCTACCGAAGACGAGCTTGCCTCTGCCTCCCGTTTTTACGAGCGAAATGGCGATCCAGACCATGCCAAAAAACTTAAAGACAAGATTCGCGCCCATTTTCCCATGGTAAATTTGGTTAAACAAGAAAAACGCCGCGCCATTCAAAACGAGCCTGATTTGGCAAAAGCAGAAGAAATGCTGGCAGCCTACGCAAATGCTTTCCCGCCTCAAAACGAGGAGGAAAAACAAGCCGTGACCATGCTCCGCGCGAACCTCGCCAACAAAGTGGCCGACTCGGGAGACTGGGCTAAATTTCGCTCTCTGGCAGCACAACTTCCTGATGCGGAGCGCGCAAGTGCCTATAACAATCTCGCATGGGAACTTGCCGACAAAGGTGAAAACATCGAAGAAGCCCGAATACTCGCATCCACCGCCGTCGAATGGGCGAGGAAAGAAATGGCCACGCCCACAACTTCAAAACCGCCTTTCAGCACTTCAAAAGCATGGGCTGATCAGCGAAAGCAAACTTTCGCCATGTACGGCGATACCTACGCTTTTGTACTTGGCAAATCCGGCGATGCCGTCAGTGCAGCTTTGCTGCAAGCAGAAGTGGTTGAAATCACAAAAGGCGAAGAGGCAGAAATGAACGAGCGCTACACTTCCTATCTGGAGGCGGCTGGCGCGCCAGATCTGCGCTACCGTTTGGAAGGCTTTATCTTGAACGGCCATGCTACAGCTAAAATGAAAGCACAATTCAAAAGGCAATTCATGGCTGAAGATAAGACGGAAGTTGGGGCGGCGGCCTATCTCAACAAATTGGAGTCCGGTGCTCGAGCTGCCAAACAGAAAGATCTCGCAACGAAAATGCTCAATGAACCCTCTCCTCCATTTAGCCTGACCAATCTTGAAGGCAAGACCGTTAGCCTTGAAAGCCTGCGCGGCAAAGTGGTGGTGGTGGACTTTTGGGCTACTTGGTGCGGCCCCTGCAAAGCCTCTTTCCCTGGCATGCAACTCGCTGTAAATCAATACAAAAACGACCCAGAAGTGGCCTTTGTCTTTATTGATGCTTGGGAAAAAGGAACCGACAAGGCAAAAAATGCCGCTGATTTTATCGCAAGCAAAGGCTACACCTTCAACGTGCTCTTGGACAATGACGACAAAGTGATTTCATCTTACGGCGTATCTGGCATCCCCACCAAGTATGTGCTAGACCGAAATGGCAAGATTCGTTTCAAGGCCATCGGGTTTGAAGGCAGCGATGAGGGGCTGGCCGAAGAACTTAGCCTTATGATCGAGGCGGCTAGGGGGCAGCCGTAAAGCAATAAGTTTCAAGTAGCGAGTTTCAAGGCGGAATAATCTTTTCCATTTCGCTACTTGAAACTTGGAACTTGCTACTTGTTACTTTACAGCTTATTTTTGCACCTCAAATTATTCTTACATGCTCCAAAACTGGTTCAAAGATTTGATCGAACGACACGCTTTTGGCGTGTGCCAATACTTGGGCGAACGCATGCGCGTCGCCCCCGCCGAAGTGCGCAAATACTTCATTTATACCTCTTTCATAGGAATGGGCTCTCCGCTCATCATTTACCTTTTTGTCGCATTTTGGATGAATGTGAGACGCTATATTCGTCGGGGACGAAATGAGATTTACAATTGAGGTAATCCCATCGAGTTGGCCAATTCTTCTATACTCCAGGCCTTTTCAACGTTAAAATCACCAATAGCAGTGCGCTTCAATCTACTAAGGTAAGCACCACTTTCTACGGCTTGCCCCAGGTCGTTCGCCAAAGAGCGTATGTAGGTCCCTTTGCTGCAAACTACCTGAAAATCAATCTGTAAGCCAGCCGGATAATCGGGGTGAAGCATGATATCTGACCCTTTTTTGCTGGCGACAATAACCCCTTCCAGGCTGGGCGATACTGGCCGTAAATCTCCCAAAAGGTCGAACGAGGCTACCTGAACGGGCCGATGGGGCATTTCGACCTCTTGGCCCGTTCTAGCATTTTTATACAACCTCTTTCCATCTACCTTTACGGCTGAAAATATGGGGGGCACTTGCAAAATGTCTCCTAAAAATTGTTGCCGGGCTGTTTCCAAAAGGTTTTTCGTCAAATGTTCTGTTGGATAATGGGTATCGGGAGATTTTTCCAAGTCGAAGGAGGGAGTAGTTGCCCCAAACGTGATCGTACCCGTGTAGGTTTTGGGCATGGATTGAAATTCCTCAATCCGTTTGGTGTAATCTCCCACGCACAGGATTAGCAACCCGGTCGCCAGAGGGTCGAGCGTGCCTGCGTGGCCAACCTTTATTTTTTTGTTGCCTGTTTTACGCGCAAGCAAATAGCGAACCTTGTTCACCACACCAAAAGAAGTCCAGGCCAAAGGCTTGTCAATCAACAACATAGCACCCTTAGGAAATGGATCGGGAAAAGTTTGTCCGGGGGAAATTACGGTAAGCATGGGGGCAAAGGTAAAAGCAGGTTTGATGGTTTGGAAGTTTCATTGTACACTTGAACTTTTAGATTATTTCGTTGTCACCTGAAACGAGTACCCGTTGCCGACGGGTTTTCTCTTGCCGCCTACCAATGGCAGCAAGTCGCCTTTCACCCGAACATCCACGGGAGCACCGTGCGCTTTTTGGAAATGAACCTTGATAGGAACTTTCACAGTTTGCCCCGGTTCAAGTACGACACCCTTGGTTTCCAACAACTTAGACTTTCGTATGGTAGAGGGCTGCAACGCTGTTTCTTTTTGAAGTTGTGATGTTTCAGGAAATTCAATCACCCAATCACTTGGCAGATCTCCACGGTTGAATGACAACTCCAGCTCTGCAGCTACGCTCAAAAAATTAGTGGCGGCCACCCATAGCAGTCCGCTTTCTACGATAGTCGTCGTGTTAAAGTTATGGCAAGCCACATTGCTTGTGCGGCTAACGACTGTGGTCAGTGGCATATCATTTTCATGCTTGACGACGCCCCCTACGCACCAATGCCTCTCGCCCCAAATGTTAGTGCCAACGGGTGTAGTCCAGGGCATGACAACATCTGTGCCGCCTGGAGGGACTGAAACGACGGCAGTGCCGATTAGCACTGAGGTCAGGCTTGGAAATTCAAGCGTAATCCTCGGGTCGGTGTAATATGCCTCTACTGTAACATTGTTGACCGTCGCCCCTGTGTTATTATTGACCCTAATATGTAAATCCACCGTCGCGTTCTGGTTCAAGACAGCTGGTACTGTCCAAATGTCCGGGCTTTCCCAAGGGTAGCCCGTGGAAGGCTCGGCCCCCGTGTCGCCAACGTAGTCTCGTAACCATACGCCAGAGCGGGCTGCATCGTGGATGAGTGCTGCTGCCGCCGGGTAATTTTCCTCACAACAAGGCAATATTTCGGTTGGTGCTGGAGAAAAACCCGCCAAGCCCAATGAACCTGCCGGCCTTAGTTCGGGCGTAAAAGCCGCTACTCTTTTTTCATTCCAAATGAAGTCTGTAGCTTCTCCAGTGGCCGTGTAAGAAATATTCTCTGTGTAAGTGTGTCCATGTACTGTAGCGATCCGGTTGATATTTCGCTGGGCGATGGAACGCAGCGTTTGTTCGCCCGGCGGGTCTGTCACTGTGTGAGCCCAAGGGCGTAGATAAAGTTCGCTGTAGCTGTGATAGGACACGAAAGATTTGAAATTGCCCAACCCGTTGAGGAAGGTTCTCAACGCGGCAGTTTCAGGTTCGCTAAAGGGCGCAGTTCCGAAGTAAGTGTCGTCAGGAGGATTCGGCGAGCCGTTTGGGTCGCCTGCGGAGGTACCCCATTGATACCCCCAGTTGCGGTTCAAGTCCACCCCGAAGAAGCCGCCTCCGTTGTTCCGGCGGTTTTTTCGCCAATAACGGTTTGCAGGTGCAGCCGCCGAATATTGGTATCCGTCGGGGTTGACGACGGGTATAATCCAAATCTGGAGGCGGTTCATGTCGGCCTGCAACTGTGGGTCGGTGGCATAGCGCGCCAGCAGCTGGTCGGCAAGGTAGAGCGCCATTTCGACGGAAATCCATTCCCGCGCATGGTGGTCGGCCACGAACACAACATCGCCTTTCGTGGGGTCGTTGACGGCAGGGGTGCTCGAAATTTTTAGGACACGAATAGCGTTGCCATTGACACTGGTGCCAATGGACAACAACTGCGTTAGAGTGGGGTAAGTGGTGTGAAGCAAAGTCAGGTCAGCGTTCGTCTGCGCAGGCGTGCGAAAGCTGGTAAAGGTAAGTATCTGGGCTTGTGAAGTCGTCCATGCCCCAAAGAGCAGTGACAGGATAAATGATTTTTTCATGGTGCTAGTTATTTTTGGGTGACGGTGAAATTGAGGCTTTTGAGTTCGTCAATCTGGGCATCATAGGCTGTACCCTGTACGATGTAGGGCCCGCCTCTTTCTGGCTGATTGACGCTGAATATGTCCACTTGCAAACCAGCGATTTTTTGAATTTCATCTTCATTTTTCACACGCACTTCAATTTCACGGGGGCGAGGTTCGTAGTCCAATTTTTCCAAAACATATCCTTTGTCTCGGGCGGCTCTCAGGTTGGACAAATTGCCATAGACCACCAAGTGATTTTTTTCGCGGTTGAGCAATTTCACGCCCAACCTGCCGATTTCTTGCTCGTTGTATTTTCCGACCAATTTGCCGTACCGAACATAGACTGTTTCAAGGCGCTGTGCTTGCGGTTTTGCATAGCCGATTGCTTCTAACCGCGTCATAAGGCCTTGTTTGTCGCCGTAGAAATAAACAACAGGCAATTTCGCGTACACTACTTCAAGGCCAAGTTGTTGTTGAAGCAGTTCGATTTCTGTAGCGTCGCCCACTTCGATGGAATACACGGGCCTGTTGTTGGGCGGGGCGAGGCGGAGTGTGCTGCTGCATGATTGACCGAAAACAGTCAGAAAGAGCATGAGAATATTCGTTTTAGATATTGATTTCATTGCAAATCAGGAGTTTGGTGAGAAAAAATGGGTTGCTTCAAAAGATTGAAATGGGTTAGTTTTCACACAAAAAATCTATTCAAAAATCTCTTTTTCGAATGAATCATCAACGCTTATCAACCTTATGAAGCAACCATTCTTGTTGAAAGAACTTACTTAATCATATAAATAGCTGTGGCACCGCCGACCGTTTCGCCCCTGCCGTTTTGTTGCGAAACAACCAATTGCATGTCTTCGCCTTTTGTCGCTGTGGGTGGCACGTCGAAATGCACGGACAAGGGATACATCTGACCGGCTTGTTTTTCCAAGCGAACAATGGTTTTCTGCTCACGAATTTCCACATAGCGTTTGCCGCCCCGAATGATGAGTTCGCCGCCTTTGATATCAATGACTCCTACGGTTCGCTTGGGCAGGCAATCGAAGCGCGAGCCTTTTTCTATGGTAAGCACGCCCTTACAGCAACCTAGCGAGGTTTCTATGGTTGTTTTTTCTAAAAAAACCATTCCGCCGTTTCCACACGGGTCTTCCACCTTCCCTGCTGTGGGGGTAAAATCCACCAAGGGGAAGGCGCTCCCGGCGTCGTCGAGGCTCAAAAGGACGTTGGTCGCCTTTCCCATCCGGCTTTTGTCAATCGTAAGGGCTATTTGCTGCTCGTCGTCGAACCGGCTTCCTGCGGCAAATGGAAATGCCATGGCACGCATGACACCGGCAAATAACAGCACATCAATCACGCTGAGGTTGCGCTGCGCCAAATTGTTGACCTTTTGGGAAAGCGCACTCCCGCCAAATGCCAGCGACGCAAAAGCATAGTCGTTGTCCGCTGTAACCGATGCCAGCAGGCATGGATGCCAAGGGTTGATGTACTGCCAGCCGTACAACACTTCCACATCTGCGGCGACTATCATAAACTTGGCCATGACCGTGCTGCCGGAGGGCACGGACGCAAACACATTAGTTATTGCTGTCGGCTGCACGTGCATGGCATCGGCAAGTGACCAATCTTGGGGATACACGAAATGCACCCCGACCCAGGGCGTGATGCGGCAATTGACAAGGACGTTGGTGGCATCGCGCGGCCCATTGTTGGTCACTTGCACATAGATGTAGTTGTCTTGGCCGCGCTCCACGTTTTTGGACTGCGAGGGGTTGGAGGGGTTGAACACGTTATCGTCGAATATCCGAACGACGATGTCCGCAAAGTCCCAAAAATTGCCACCAGGGGGGGAGGAAGGCTCTGTGCCATCGTCACCCGCCCAGTCTTTGATGAGGACATCGGCAAAATCCAGTGATTGGAAGGCGTTGATGCGGCCATAACCCATTTCTTGATTACGTGTGCCGTTGGGGAAGCCTGACGCGTTGGCATAAGCGACAACACCCACCTTCTCCGCCGTGCGTTCGATGATATTGCGCACCTGGACATTAGTTAATGCTGGATACTGGCTTAGAATCAGGGCTGCCAAACCGGCGACGTGTGGGGTGGCAGAGGAGGTGCCGTTGAATGTTAGGACATAATCACCGGGGTCAAAACCGGCAGCACCCTGCATATCTGTAGTAGGTATGCGCACACCCGGCGCCACGACGGAGACACCCGTGGTTTGGCTCAAGTGGACATTCGTGCCGAAGTTAGATCCCCATCCTTCTCCATCGGGGCTGGCGGGTGACTTGCGGTTGTCAATCTGATCGGAAGCGCCGCAGGCTAATACTAATGGGTGGCGGGCTGGATATAAATTTGAAATGCCATCGTTGCCATTGCCAGTTGCTGCGCACAACACCAAGTCTGCCGAAAACGCTGCCAGTATAGCTGGGTCCATGATGTTAAAATCCCAGCCAATACCACCGCTGCCGCCAAAACTCATGCTGACCACATTTGCACCGTTGCCAACGGCATAATTTAACCCGTTAGCAACCTCTACATCAGTAAGATTGCGGAAGGCAATCGGAAGGATATGACAGCTGCCTGCAAGACCCGCAATCCCTAATGCATTATTGTAGAGGGCCGCTACAATACCTGCACATGAGGTGCCATGTCCCGTTGAAGATCCAAAGCTGTTTGGCGAACCATCGCTTACCATGTCACCCAAGTCAATCCCTGTGCTTGCATAATTAGCGACCAAATCAGGATGCAAAAGCTCACATCCTGAGTCAAGTACCGCCACCACTATCGAGGCACTCCCAGTACTGATATTCCATGCGTTAGGCGCATTGATTTGCGGCATATTCCACTGCTGCGGGAAAAGGGTGTCCCCGGGTGTTGCCAACAAAGGACTTATCATCGGCATATTCTCATATTTGAGTTCGTAGGCCCCTTTACCCGATTCCGACAAGATGGCAGCGAGTTCATAAGCATTCCGTTCTTCAGGCTGTGAAATCTCGTAATAGCGGTGGCCGTTCAGGTACTTCGATTTGGCTTCGATTTCCTTGATGCCGTATCTCTTAGCCGAAGCGGACGTAGCAATATCACCCGTTTGAAGCGACTTGGTTGCCAACTTAGTCAACAACTTGACCAACAATACGTTCGGAAGTGGGCACAACAAACCGCCGGGCTCTCCCGAGTTCGAAAGTTGATATACCGGCCCGATGAATTCCACTGGGAATTGCTCATAGAGTTCTTTTACTAGCCTATCAAAGCGTTGGTCGTCAATTGTTTGCCTTTCAGGGTCGCGCACCCAATAGCGCCGGTCAGTGTGGTTCACTACGTCCGTGTATGGTCGCTTTTCGGTATTTCCGTCGGGCTCCAGTTCGAGTTTGAGTTTTCTGGCGAATTTTTCGACAGCGTCTTTTTCCACTGCCTCCTTGAAAGAAAGCAGCAAGCGGGAAGCATCTAGTCGCATCGGAACGCCCGACCCGTGTCGAAGTTCTCTTGGGAATTTTTTCATAATTTTGTGGTATTGAAGGTTAAAAAATATTGCTCGGGAATGGCTAAACGGACAGCGACGAGCCTGTGCCTGAACACAGCTTGTGCCGTCTTAGCAACCCCTTTGCGGAGTGATTTGGGAAAATGTGTGAGGGAAAATCTCCTGTATTTGACTTCAGCAGGAGGATGGAAATATTTGGGGGCCATGGTTTGTAAAAGTTTTCACTACAAGTTTATGCCCATTCTCAGCAACTCCGATTTTTTAAGCGCTTAATTCTTGGTCAAATTTCGCTTATCCTTCAAATCATGCGTTTTCGGACACATTTCCTACTACCATTCACGAGGCTATAATTCATCGAAAACACTCCGCCATTCCGTCACCTTCTTTCATAACTCGCCGCCAAATTGACTTTCAAAACTGAAGCGGACTGCCATTTTTTCACGTCTTTTTCTTTGGCCGGAAATTTGAACGCGACAAGACTATCACAAGAAAAGTATAAGTATCCAGCGGCTAAAGCCGCCGGTAC
>JANMME010000236.1:0-5018 GCA_031373015.1 Saprospiraceae bacterium | reverse complement strand
TGTTTTCCTTGCTGGGTTCAGGGCAAATGTAGTCAGTATGGATGATTAAAGTGTCAGTTCGTTCAAGGGCCGCAAAAACATGAGTCGTCCGAATTTTGAGCAATTGAGATACATCCTTGCTACTGCACGGCCACACTAAAGGTTGCCTGCTTGCCGTCGGCCTGAATATTCAATTGATAAAGACCTTTTGGCAATTGCAGGTTGTTAAATGCAACCCGCGTTATTCCTTGTTTTACGCTCGTTTCTTGTGCTGACACCTTTCGGCCAGCATCGTCGAACAAGGCAAGTTGCACCTTGCCCGTGATACGGCTGTCCATGTCAACAGTGAAATCGCCTTGGGTCGGGTTAGGTAAAATTCGAACTTCTATGCTTTGGACCAGTTCGTTCACCCCCGTCAGGCCGATATTCAAGGTCTTCACACTGGTTCGGCAGGCGTTTGAGGCCGAGAGCGTAACGGTATAGTTTCCAGGAGTTGCATAAGTGTGCACAGGGCTAGCCAGCGTGCTTGTCATCCCGTCTCCAAAATCCCAGAGGTAGGAAATGGCATTTGTGCTGGTATTGGTGAATGTTGCAGTGAGCAGGTCTTTTGCTACTGTAAAGTTGGCTGTGGGAGGCGAGATCACCGTCACGATCTGGGTCATGGTGTCAGCGTCAAAGTTGTTCGATACAATAAGGCGCACCGTTTTATTGCCCAGGATAGGGTAAGTGACACTATGCGGCCCAATGCCTGTAGCTGAAATTGGAATGGCAGCCGTTCCAAAGCTCCAGCCATACACGGCATCACTCGCGGAAGGCGTGGCCTGGAAAATCACGGGGTCTTGCCGGCAAACAGAATCGGGCGCAACGAATTTAGCTTGAACGGGTTCAAAGCCTGTGATTCCGATGTCGTCGAGGTATAGGCTGTTCCCATAGCCGTTGATAGACACAAATCGAATAATAATTTTTTTCCCTGCAAATGGTGTTAGGTCTGCCGATTCACTCCGCCATTCAGCTCCACTTCCGACGTAATAGTAAGTGGTTTGGATTGGCACAGTCATCAAATCCGGGTCGTTTTTCTCCCAAATCGTATAGGGTGTTCCCCCCAAATCGCAATCAGAAAAGACCTCTACGCGCATTCCATCCGTATAAATGTCATCATATCGGGCATGTGCTACTTTGAAGCTGAGCGCAGTGCTGTTCATTCCTGTCAGATCAACCGGGATCATATAAAGATAATCTTCCTGGCCGATTGGGATATATTGAAAGAAATTGAGGTGCATAGAGCGCCCGAATACATCCTCGGGGCCAACCACCGGGATCAAGAGCTTGTCTGTTGTTTGCCAGCCAATTTGTCCGTCTGGATTCTCGTATCTCCAGCCCACAGGGAGGCCGGGGGCGGCTTCAAAGTTTTCCGTAAAAAATTGGTTGACACCCTTTGACACCACAGAGTAAAGGCGCGAAAGGGTGTCATTGTAAGCTGCTGCATCGTTTTGAAAGGCCACCCAGGTTTTGAGCAAAATATTCGCATTAACATCAAGTGTGAGGGGAGTCTGGAAGGAGAAGTCTAGTGCACTGCCAACTGGGATATCGGGCAAAGTTTCGGCAACTGGCGGGTTGTTGTCCACCTGATAAAAAGCAGTCGCGCCCGAAATCATGTTTTGGCCTTCATTCTTAACGCGTATGGTAATGACCTCTTCAGATGTTTGGCAAGAAACAATGGACTCGCCAGCAGGTGAGAGCACTTCTCGCACCGCGAGGTCGTAAGCTACCTGGCAATTGAATATCCCTCCAGGCCAATAAATGGCATTGGCTCGTCGGCCAGCGGTGCCATCCGGGTGACTGGCCCGCACGGACAACCATTGAGATTCTTCTCCGTTTTGGATGGGCATCATGATGGAGTTGGAGTCCGTGGTGCCTTTTAGTTCCATATATTTGTCCCCCAAAAGGTAGCCGTCGTAGGAAAGCGTATCGTTGATATCCGTCCAACTAAGCGTAATCGAATAGGGGCAAACCTCCGTCACTTGAAGGTTCTGAGGCACAGGAACAATGCTGGTAGTGAAGTCCGACGTGTCGCTTTTAGTGTCACGCGACACTAAAACGCGCACATTGCCACTGACCGTGTTTGGTACGGTCCAATCGTACATCCGCTGGTCGCCGCCCACATTGGTAATGGTTGAGAAAGTGTTGCCGCCATCGGTGGAGTAGCGCAAAGTGAAAATGCCCGTGTTTCCGTAAGCATCCCAGTGAATGCGTTCAACCTCAGCTGGCACAAAGCCTTCCCCGCCCGCAGGGTAAGTCACTTTTATCTCGTCTTTGACAAACGCCCACACGATATAGTAATGCTGCGGGCCTAGGGGTACCTCCGTCCCATTTACGTGGATGGTATAAGTGCCGGCGTTAGGGTTTTCGATCAGCACTTGTTCCACATTGTTCAAGGAGTCGCGGCCTTTTGCAGCAGGAGTGTCAAGGTTCGTTGGGTTGGGGGTGGGGTCAAGTTTCCAAGGCAGGCTCTCTGTACCGCTGGCATGCGCTACGGTCAGATCGAGGTCGTTGATGAGGGCCTTGGCGTTATTTTCAGCAGCAGGTGGTTCGGCCCAGTAAAGCATGATCTTGGCTTCTTTTACGTCGGCAGGTATTTGGATTGTGTGCGTCAGATTTCCGCTCTGGTCGGCATTTCCTTCCAGCCATTGGTGCTGCTCCAGAAGCCGAAGTGCCTGCCATGTGTTGACGAGTCCCCAGCCAAATTTGTAATCGGGCCCCACATTGCCCAGATCGTTGGCGGTGTTTAGAATCGTAGCCTTCAAAAGCGCCGAAGGCGCGTCGTTCACGCCATAGATGGTCCTAAAAGCATGGGTAAGTTGTGCAAGACAGCCCGCAATACCCGGCGCGGCACCTGAAGTCCCTCCAAATACTTGATAGCCATTGTTCGGTTTGAGCGATTCCTGATCTTGGCCGTTGGCTGTGATGTCAGGTTTCAAACGGCCATCGTAAGCAGGGCCACGACTCGAACTTGTCTCGAGGGTAGCGTCTGCGTAAACATTGGCGGTTGCGATGGCATTTTTGGCCATTTTATGCCCGCCCGTTATGTTGCCCCATTGGGTGCCTGCCCCGTAGCCGCAGAACGTACCGTTTGAGTTGCCGGCTGAGAAAACATGCATCAGCGTTGGGTTTTCAAAAATTTGCTGGTCCACTGTTTGTGCCGCCAAGGTGTAGCCCGCATTGCAGCCGTCGGTATAAGACGAGTTCGTTATCGTGACGCCCTTGTTGAAGTGGAGTGGCAGCGTAAGGTCTTGAAAATCATTGACATAATCAACCGAATACATATCAGCTCCAGCGGCCATTCCTTTTTTGGTCGGGTCGAGGTTGCCAGCGCCGCCAACGATACCCACTACCGCATCGCCGTGTGTGCCACTGCTGGGTGGGTCCACTGCATAGTTGTACAGGCGACCTTGTAGGTCAATGTGTGGGCCAAGCTGGCCGTCGTCGCGCACGAGCACTTTTACGCCAGTGCCGTCGTATTTTTTGCCTGAAGGGGCATCGCTTGCCACCAGGTTGGAGCGGTGGAGGGATCGGCCTCTGGTATCCTCTTTTTGCCCGGGAGGCGCCACCAATTCGAGATATTGCACGAAGGGCATGGCAGCCAATTCGCCTACATGGTCTTTGTGAACGCGGAGTTGAAGGAAGCCGTTTTGTGTGCCCTCTTTCAGAACGTCCAACCCTTGGCTGCGACAAAGCGCCGCAGCTTCTGCAATGCGTAGCGAGGGGTAAAGTTGAAGATTCAGGTCTATGAAATCGCCATGCACCGCCCATGCGCCGTAAGGCAGTTCGCGGAGGCTGCGCGCCAATTTCCATTCGGGCTTTATGGGCATTACGCTGCGCGGCGAAAAAACTTCTATTTTTTGGAAATCAAAATTTTGCGGCAGCAATACCAAATATGCTCCAAACTGGACATAACCGATGACCCGCGCTCCGGTGGCCTCGAAGGCAGCCCGTTCTTGCGCGTTCAAAATTTTTTCCAATTGGATGTAACGGGCGTATTGCCCGTTTACCAATTCATCCGCAGCAACCTTGGAAAATTGTCGGACACTGGCAAAGTTTTCGGGAAAAATCTCTGTGCCGTGCGCAAAATGCACAGATAATGTGTTTTGAGCAAACGTTGGCAAGCAAATTGCCAACAACATTAGCAGGGCGGAAAAATGTTTGTTCATAAAGACAAAGAAATCTTTTTATTTTACTTTAGTAGCAGAAAATGGTTGATTATTAAGCATTTGTAGCAAAATAAATGTTTGAATGTATTTCGACCTTTTTCCAAAAGCAATAATTTAACCCCTTGCTTTTGGATGACGAACCAAATGTAATGGGCTTCTCCCAAAAAAATTTAACCACCAAGCCCTTGCTATTCTGAAAAGGCGGACTATTTTTGTAAAACGATTCGGCGTTCATCAGTTTCAAAACCTGTTGAAAGCCAAAGTCTAAACACCTGATTTTTTCACCTGCGTTCTCCGAAAAAACTTTCCTAGGAAAGAATAAGAGAACTCAAAAACCTTCCTTCACTTTTGCCATGAGACACTGGGAAAAGAACAACAAAAAAGATCCCCGTCGTGCCGACGACCGTGACTTTCGTCAACAAGACCAAGACCACAAAAAGAAAAAACTTAAGCCTGTGGAAAAGCTAAAGTACAGGGCTAAAGGCTTCTTCGAGCCAGACCCAGAAGAGTAATTGCCTTGCCAAGATTTTATCACAAGAACATGAGCCATACCGAATTTTCCGGGTGGCTCATTTTTCTTTTAATTGCGTGCCATTGCGATTTCCAGGTCGTAGACCTTGCCAGATTCAAGTTTGAATCCTGTTTTTTCGAAGGATTTTAGCCCCGTCATCTGTACCCTGACGGTGTATGTTGCGGGCGCAGGCGAAAACAGGCAACGACCGTCGTGCTTTGTTACCCGACCCAGCATTTTATCTTTGTCTCGCCGCAGCAGCACAGTAGCACCTTGAATCGCTTCGGTATTGCCGCCTTTTTCTAAGACCCGCACCCGCA
>JANMME010000491.1:0-3682 GCA_031373015.1 Saprospiraceae bacterium | reverse complement strand
CTTTTTTTCACGTAAAAAGTGTAGCAGTGTAGATTTTCCATCATTTCCCAATTTAAAACGCTGATAATCAAAAGAAACAAAAATCTACGCTTTCTGCTACACTTGAGTATATTGAGTGGCTCTTCGTGACTTTACATGGGTCGAATATTAAAATACGACACCCATCACATTTATCATCTTGTAACCCCCGAACTTCAGTCGGGGGACTAAGCATATCTACCCATCACATCTATCTTCTTTGCAAAAACATCACATTGTCAGGACGTTATAGATGTTGATGCTTTGCAAAGAAGATAGATGTGATTAGTGGGCATTCCTGGCCGCTCGTTGAAACGAGCGGTTACAAGATGATAGATGTGTTTTGTGGTTACCCATAAGAAGTCACGAAGAGCCTATTGCGTTGATTCGCAGGTAGTTTCTGGATTTGCAATTTCCTTCCAGATCAAAAAGAAAGCGGCATTTGGATAATCACCCAAATGCCGCAATCGTAAATCTTGAATCTTAAATCGTAATTGGCCTTACTTCTGCACCACCAATTTCCGCGTCTTCGCAATCTCCCCGTTGCGCACTTGGACGAAGTACACGCCGTTTGGCAGGCTGCTAATATCGAAAGTGAAGCTGTTTTCGCCTTTCGTGAGCGATTGATGCTGTGCGAGGGCGGTTTTGCCGGCTGGGTCAAGGATGGCAACGCTTACATTGCCGTCCGATTCCATGGGCACTTCGACCATCACTTGCTCCGTTGCAGGGTTCGGGAAGAGCCCAAAGCCAGCGTTTTCAAAAGTCACTTCAAGCGCGATTTCTTCGCCAGGGTCGGTATCCGTGCCATCGGTACGCCAGATGGTGGACCTTCTGCTTGCTTTGAAGGTATAGCATTGGGTGTTGCTCCAGGCGCCGTTGTAGCCGTACACATAAGCTTTGTAATCCGTACCTACGGTGGCGTTGTTGAGGACAATTAGTTCGTCTGCAGTACCCGCATTTTCTGAAGTGCCTTTCAAGGTAGTGCCCTTATAGAGTTTCAGGTCGTAGTCGAACGGCAAAGTGGTCAGTTCCACCTTGATGTTCTTTTCAGTGGTGGTATTGGAAAACTTATAGTAGTCCTTGTCCGTACTAGTCGCGATCTGGGCAGTAAAGGCCGTATTGATCGGGATGCTCACTGCCGTGCCGTTGGTATTGTTCGGCTCGTACTGGTCGGCGCAGTCAGAAGCAGTGGTGAATTGTGCAGAACCGTAACTGCTAGGAGTTCCATTGCAAATAGCTTTTACCTTATAGTCATAGAGCGTAGCCATGGTAAGTCCAGTCAGGTTATAAGTGGGCGCTGTAAGATTGTTCACAACGGTCCAGGTAGGGTCGGCGTTTTTCTTCCACTCAAAGGTGTAGGTGGTGGCTCCGCTTACCGCAGTCCAGCTACAGGTAGCACTGGTTTTGGTGATATTGGTAGCAGCGAGGCCGGATGGCGTTCCGCATCCGCTGGGTTCGTTGCAGCCAGGCGAGCTGACCAAGGAAACCCGGGCGCCACCAGAGGCGAACAGCGATTGCATCCGCGATTTTTGGCCGGCGCTAAAGACGTTCATACATCCATCGTCGGTGTAGTCCATATAGTTCATGAACATGTCGCCATTAGGGCCATTGCTGCAGCTGATGGTTGGGAACGTCGGGCAGCCATAATTTTCGTCGGCCTGGTTGGGGGTGTCGCTCACGTTGTCGGTGCCATTGCATGAAGTACCGTCATCACCCCAGATGTGGTAGCAGTTGAGCCAGTGGCCCACCTCGTGGGTGGCGGTGCGGCCTTTGTCATAAGGAGGGGTGGAATTGATCCTGCCGAAATAGGCGTAATCGCATACCACACCATCGGTAGCTGCCGGGCCGCCAGGGAACTGTGCGTAGCCGAGCAAGCCGCCGCTGAGGTTGCAAACCCACAGGTTGAGGTACTTGTTGCGGTCCCAGACATTGAGGCCACCGTTTGCGAAATACTTCACTTTGTCGTCGGTAGTGAAGCCGTTCACAGTAGTATTGCGGCGTTCGATACCATTCGTGGAATTGCCGTTAGGGTCTTGTTTGGCCATGCAGAAGTTCACTTCGCAGTCGGCGGCCACGCCTTGGAATGCAGCGGGCGTGTTGCCTGCATCGGCATTGGTGCGGCGGAAGTCTTCGTTCAGCACGTCAATTTGCGACAGGAGCTGCGCATCGGTAAGGTTCTGTGTGCTGTTGTAGTACACCAAGTGGATTACAACAGGGATGGTGACCACGGCGCGGTCGCTGGCGCCACCTTCCTGGATAAATTTTTGCGTGTGTTTTTCAATGTTCTTGATTTCTTCAAGCATAGCTGGATTTTCCAGCAATTGACGGGCGAGCACTTCCTCGGCGGCACAGGTTCAGTGCTGGGCAGAAGCGTTGAAGGCGAGCAGCAAAAAGGCCGCAACGGGAAGCAGGAATTTTCTAAACATGTAATGAATAAGGTTGAAAAAAATGAACAGTTTGAGTTTGGAAAGACGATGAGTTGGAATTCAATTGGGTGTAACTACGGCCTGCAGGAGTACGGGGTTATTTCAATTCAATATCATTCTAACGTGATCTTGGGTAATTAGAGCCGCATCGCGGCGGCATTTTGGTAGCCAGCGAATTTTCGTGGGGCAAATGTATTTTTTAAAGAAATGCGAAGGGGAATATTTTTTGTCCATATTTTGACAATTCCTCAGTGTATGCTGCCCAAAAACGCCCTTTTTCAGAAATTATGTGCCGCAGAAAAGGCGGTTTTTGTCTGCCAGTTGCTTTTTTGTGTTTTTATTAACCTATTGGCAGAATTTCCTTTGTTCTGCGAAACGGCTTTTTCTCCCGTTCTTTGCGCTCAAATTTTTTCAAAATAATGATCATACCGTTTACCCGCTTTACACGCCGAAGCCTTTTTATCTGCCGAAGCCTTTTTATCTGCCGAAGCCTTGGCGTAGGCAGGGGCGTAGGCAGGGGCGTAGGCTTAGCCGGGCTCATATTCCTTATTGCCTTCATATCATTATCTGCGCAAACCACCCTTTTCGTCCCGCGCAACTACCTAAAACCTTACGAACTCGGTACGCGCAGTTGGGATGGAAAACCCGGCCCCAACTATTGGCAAAACCGCGCTGCTTATACCATTGCCGCCAGCATCGAGCCTAAAACACGCAGGCTCTCCGGCGAGGAAACCATTACCTATATCAACAACAGCCCTGACACGCTCAAAACTGTGCGCTTCAAACTCCAGCACGACCGCTATCGAAAAGGCGCGCAACGTTCTTTCGACGTGGATCCCAGCGACGTTAGCGATGAAGGCACTCAAATCGAAAGCCTTACATATAATGGCAGGGTAGTGGCGGCTCAAGACAAAAATCGCTTCGCTACGTTCCTCGATGTTTCGATCAAGGACGCGCCTTTGCCGCCCAAGACTTCGGGCGCCTTTACCGTTCGCTGGTCGTACGCTTTGCCTGCGGCAAAAGGTTCTGCACGGGAATGCGTATGTGACAGCAGCACTTTTTTTGTCCCATATTGGTATCCACAAATCGCCGTTTACGACGACCTAAATGGTTGGGCCAGTCACCCTTACACCGGGCTACAGGAGTTTTACAATGACTTTTCAGATTATGACGTGACGATTACGATGCCCGCAGGGTTTCAAGTCTGGGCCACGGGTGAGTGGCAGAACGCGAAGGAT
>JANMME010000183.1:0-2261 GCA_031373015.1 Saprospiraceae bacterium | reverse complement strand
GAAGATTGCCGTGCAAACTTACGTCTTTCGGCAAACAGAATAACCTTCATTTTCATATTGCCTTCATCAGCAAGCATGGCCCTGGCCATGCTTGCTGATGAAGGCAATATGAAAAGGAAGGTTTAGAAAACTAAAAAAGTCCCAACACGCACAAATGCCTATCGGGACTTTAAAACACCACTGGAAGTCGAAAATTATTTCGAGAACTTCGCGAAGCGCTTGTTGAATTTGTCAATACGGCCAGCCGTGTCCACGAGTTTCATCTGACCCGTAAAAAACGGGTGACTGAAGGACGAAATCTCCATTTTAACGAGCGGGTATTCTTTGCCATCTTCCCAAGTAATGGTATCCTTGGTAGCCGCACAAGATTTGCCGAGGAAAGCATCGTCTGAAGAGATGTCTTTGAACACAACAGGGCGGTAATTGGCCGGATGGATATCTTTTTTCATGACGCTATTTTGCTGAAAATTTGTTGCAAACTTGTTTTTCAAAAATTGAGGCGCAAAAGTAAGAAAAGGCAACCCTCTTTTCCAAATATTTTTTGGAAAACATCCAGTTTCAAAATTCACCTAATCAAATTATCCCTTCACAGCCTAATCGTAAATCCAAAATCGCAAATCCAAAATCCTACTTCCCTTTCTTTTTTTCCTCTTGGAATTTCATCACCTGCTCCATCACCTCGCCGAGTTGTTCGGCCCCAATGCGCTTCATCAGAATTTCATGGTTGCGATTGAGTATAAAAATCTGAGGCGTGGTTTGTACATCGTACATCATTTTGTACCTGCTGCGGATGTAAGGATCGTAGGTATTGAAGAACAGCTCATCACTGAATTCTTTTTCTTCCACGCCTTTCCAGCAACTTTCGTGTACTTTTTCAGGCGTATTCGAATCCTCCTTTGAGGTAACCACACCTGTACAAACAGCGAACACTTTTACGCCGCGGTCCTTGAATTTTTTGGCAAACTCGACCATGTGCGGGGCAGCTTTTTTACAGTGCCCACAATCCGAAGCCCAAAAAAACAATACTGTGTAATCGGCATCCACGTCCCACAAAGCGTGGGGCTGGTCGTTTCGGTCCATCACTGTAATGTTGGGGGCGATTCTCCCGATGAGGATGGGCGCCAAACGGCGGGCGTTATCACAGATTTTTTCGAGGTCTTCTTTCTTGGTCCAAGAGGCCAAGCCCCTGCAATAATACTCGTTTGCTATGTGCACATAACAAGCATCAAAACCTACGATATTCGATTTTGCGTAATAGTTCAGGAAATGAATGAGGTAGTATTTGTAGTTCTCATTGCTGGACCTCCCTTTCATTTTATTGAACAACAAATCAAGCACAGCATTCACAGAATCAGGATGTTGAGGCGTAAGTTTCGTTACATAGTAGTCAATTTTCCCGTGCAGCACAGGGCTGCGAAGCATAGCGGGATCGGCGATATCTATGTTGTCAAAATAGTGCTCGCGAATCCAATAGAACTTCTTCCGCGCCACATCTTTTTCATCGCCTTTGAAGTCGGGGACTTCAGGCTCTATGGCCGCCTTCACAATTTTGGCAGCCAATGTGTTGGGGTATTTGGCAATGAGGTCTTGTTGTGTCTTCTTGACCGCCTTATCAATGTCGAGTATCTTGTTGGCAATGCGCGCAGAGTCTGTCACATTGCCTTTGGCATGAACCAGTTGGGCGCGAAGGGTGTCGGCTTCTGGACGTTGTTTGTTCAAGTATCGGAGATATTCATAAAAAACCTCGTTGTCTTGAGAACCTTTCACCTTCATTTTGTTCACCGAATCCTTCACATCGGTGGTGATGGTGAACTGTTGGTTTTTTTCGTCGAGCAGGATCTGAATAAAATTGTTGTCGGGCTTAAGCACCAGGAGGTAAACGCCGGGCGGGAAAAGGGTGTCGGCCTCGAACGTAAAAAAGCCGTCCTCGCCACGGGTAGTCGTGTCTTTTACATATTGTTTTTCGCCGTAGTGGAAGCCAATGATGAGTTCATTCGCGGTGTAGTTCTCGAGCTTGACGCGAATTTTGTAGCCAGGGCCGCCATTGGCAAAAAGGGTTGAAAGGGAGAGGATTGAAAAAAGGGAGAGAATGCAAATACGCTTCATCCGAGAGATATGTTTAACTGTTTTGGAATGAGAAAATCGGGCGTTCAGACGCGCAAATATCGGCAGTCGCGGCACGGTAGGTGGCCGTTTTTGCAATTGTTAACATCGGAACGCGGATTGCGCGGATGGAGCGGATTTGCGCGGATTTTGATCAC
>JANMME010000179.1:0-7438 GCA_031373015.1 Saprospiraceae bacterium | reverse complement strand
CCAAAAAGTCCGATTTTATGATGGGCCTCGAATTTTTCTGGAATTCGTGGGCCAGCGCGCGGCCCGATGTTTTGTTGATCGTCTGTGGCTCGGCAGCCTCTTGGATGATAAACAATTTGATAAAAAACACGGGCGGCCTCTACAACCGCGTGACCGAACGAATGAAACTCGAACCGTTCAATTTGCAGGAAACGGAGGCCTATTTTATTAACAAAAACATCGTCCTCGACCGCTATCAAATCATCCAACTTTACATGGTGATGGGCGGTATTCCGTATTATTTGGAGCAAGTGGAGGCCGGGAAAAGTGCCATGCAGAACATCGAAGACCTCTGTTTCAGGGACGATGGCAAATTGCGGACTGAGTTCGGTTACATCTTTTCATCGCTCTTCAAAAATGCCGACAAGCACGAACTGGTTCTGCGGGCCATCTTTGAAAAAGGGGCCAAGCTCTCCCGCGAGGATCTGATAAAGAACACCGAATTTTCATCGGGCGGCAATATTTCGAAGATTTTGAGCGAACTGGAAGAAAGCGGTTTTATCACCTCAACCCGAAGTTTTGGCTATAAAAAGGCCCGTGCTGTCTATTGCATCTCCGATTTTTATACCCTTTTCTATTTCCGGTTCATCATGGACGCACCAAAATACGAGCCAAACATGTGGCTCAACGAATTGGACAGCCCCGCTTTCAGGGCCTGGTCTGGCCTCGCTTTCGAACAGGTCTGTTTTGCCCACGTGCCGCAGATCAAAAAAGCCTTGGGCATCGCGGGCGTTTCCAGCACGGCCTATTCGTGGCAATCAAAAGGCGACAAAATCAAAAAAGGCAGCCAGATAGACCTTGTCATTGACCGGCGCGACCAGGTCATCAACCTTTTTGAAATCAAATATTCCATCAACCAAATCACTGTTTCAAAAGATTACGATGCCGTTTTGAGGCATAAAATCCAAGCTTTCAAGGAACAGACCGGCACCAAAAAATCAATCTTCCTCACCATGCTCACCACGCACGGGCTGACTGCCAATGAGTACAGAACTTCCACCGTCCAAAACGAACTGAACATGAACGCCTTGTTCGATACTCAGTAGAACTGGACCGATGTAGATATCGCCCAAAAGTTGGAGACGCTGGGCATCCCCAAATCGGGCATCGTGCTCGACTTATTAGATGCCCCATTGCAACAAATGCTTTTTGCTTTACTTCAAAACTTCTTTGAAAAATTGGGCGCTGATTTTTACTTCAAATCTCCTTTCAGCAACTGGGCATTGATCGCCACGACTATGGTGCTCAAACTCATTAAGACAGCCCCCATGGCTGGACTGAGCACAAAATGCGGGTACAGCACCCCGGCAGCCAGCGGAATGGCGACCACGTTATAACCCGTGGCCCACCAAAGGTTTTGCACCATTTTTCGATAGGTAGCCTTTCCAAAATTCACGAGCCCAAGCACGTCGGAGGGTTTGCTGTCGGTCAGAATAATATCGGCCGTTTCGGCGGCCACATCGGTGCCAGAACCGACGGCGATGCCTACATCAGCCTGGGCGAGCGCGGGTGCGTCGTTGACGCCGTCGCCGGTCATGGCTACGTATTCGCCTTTGGCTTGCAGGTTTTTCACAATTTCGACTTTTTGGTGGGGCAATACTTGGGTGAAGTAACCGTCAAGGCCCAATTTCTCGGCCACTGCCTTTCCAACGGTTTCATTGTCGCCAGTCGCCATAAAAACCTTGATACCTTGTGCTTTCAACTGCTTTACAGTCTCGGCAGCATCGGGCCGGATTTGGTCGGAAAGCGCGAGAAGACCCACTAGGTTTTCATTTTCCAACACAAACACCACCGTTTCAGCAGCATTTCCAGC
This sequence comes from Saprospiraceae bacterium, assembly GCA_031373015.1. Taxonomy (GTDB): domain Bacteria; phylum Bacteroidota; class Bacteroidia; order Chitinophagales; family Saprospiraceae; genus M3007. The sequence goes on along the minus strand of JANMME010000179.1, from coordinate 5,586 downwards.
AGGTATTTCAATGTTCTTTTCTTTCAAATAACCTGGACTGACGATGCTGATTTTTTTGCCACCTATCTCACCCGTCACGCCTTTTCCAGTGATAGATGCAAAATTTGAAACGGACGGCAGCTTCTGCCCGGCGGCCTTGGCTGCCGCGACAACGCCCTGTGCTATCGGGTGTTGGCTTTCTTGTTCGAGCGCAGCTGCAGTAGCGAGCAGGCTGTTTTTGTCAAAGTTTCCCCCAATCGGCTCAACGCGCGATACACCGAATTTGCCTTCGGTAAGCGTGCCTGTTTTGTCAAATACCATGGCAGTGATCAGGCGCGAATTTTCAAAAGCCGTTCGGTTGCGGATGAGCAAACCCCGTCGGGCAGTCATGGCAGTTGAAATCGCCACTACCAACGGAATTGCCACACCCAAGGCATGTGGACAGGAAGTGACCATCACGGTCACCATACGTTCGAGCGCGAAAGCGAAATCCTGCCCTTTGATCAGCCAAAAGGCCAGGGTCCCAAAGCCAGCACCTAAAGCAATGAATGTCAGCCATTTGGCAGCGCGATCGGCCAGATGTTGGGTCTGTGATTTGGCAGACTGCGCTTCTTGCACGAGCGCGATAATTTTGTTAAGGTAGCTGTCTTTGCCGGATTTGTCCACCCGGATTTTAAGGCTGCCTTCGCCATTGAGTGCCCCGGCGATGACTTTTGAATCTTTGGATTTTTGCACCGGAATACTTTCGCCAGTGAGCATGCTTTCATTCACGCTGCTGTTGCCATCCGTCACCATGCCGTCCACCGGGATTTTCTCGCCAGGTTTCACCAGCACGATGTCGCCGATTTTCAACTCGTCCACCCGCATATCGTGCAGCATGTCGCCGTGGTACATGTGGGCTTCGGCGGGCAACATCTTGACCATCAACTCTAAGGCCTTCGAGGCTCCGGCGACAGATTTCATTTCAAGCCAGTGCCCCAGCAGCATGATGACAATCAGGGTGGCGAGTTCCCAGAAGAAATCCATGCCTTCCACCACCTTGAACACCACGGCGGTACTATAAAAAAATGCCACCGTGATGGCCACCCCGATGAGGGTCATCATGCCCGGTTGCTGGCGACGGACCTCGTCCCACAACCCGCTCAAAAACGGCCAGCCACCATAAAAATAGATGATAGAGCCCAGCACAACCGAAACCCAATCTCGCCCCGGAAAATCGAAATGATACCCGACCGCCATTTGGAACATGGGCGAAATGGCCACCACGGGTACGGTCAGCACCAGACATATCCAGAACCGCCGCAGAAAATCGGCGATCATGGCGGAGTGGTCGTGGCCACCGCCGTGTCCGGTATGGTCGCCGCCGTGCTTGGCGCCATGCATGACGGTTCCGTCCTGCCCGCCGAGGCTTGGCAGGCGGGCGGGCATGGTGTGGGTGGCTTGGGTGGCGTGGTCTTGGGCAGGGGGCTTGGGGTGGTCGGTGTGGTGGTGTTCCATAGTTCTGTTATCTAAGTGTTTGCCAAGTCCATCGCAGGCATAGCGGTCAGACGACTTTGCGTTGTCAGACCTTATCTCATCTGGGGGTTGTGCAAAAGGTCGTGATAGAAAATTTATTGCGGAATTATATTTTGATTCTAATAAAATCCTATAAGGTTTTTAAAACCTTATAGGATTCAATTGGGCAAAACACAAAACATTGTTTCTTGCAAAATTCGGCGAAAGACCTTTTTGCACAATCCCCAGTAAGGCTCCACCTCTATTTTTGAAACAGGATGTTAGGTTGCAAAACGAATTGGGAAGCATAATCCCTATTGACGGTAAGGGGCAGTTGATAGGCAAACCCCAACACGAAATTGTTGTTGAGCCTTAGCTTCACGCCAAGGAGGAGATTGGAAATTGGTCGCGCTCCTTTCTCAAAAACACCAGAAATTTCAGGAACAAAAAATATTCGTTTCGATGCTTTAATGACCAAAGCCGCACTGCCTTCTGCTAAATCTTCCAGCGGACTATAATGAAGCACCTGATGAAACGCAATCTGGGAATTTGAAAGCGTAGTAGCGAATCCAACCAAGGTGTAAACATCTCGCGGGGCTTCTTTTCCCAATGGGAACTCAAACTCAATGAGCGGGGAAAAACCATTCATGCCATTTTTACTTTTCCAGGCCAAAAAATTGACCATTGCTTCTAATGTTGGGTCTTTAAATAATCCCTCACCACCAATGAACAGACCAATGGTTTTTGTGAGGCCAGTCTCGAACTGAAAGTTGAATTCAGTAGTTGTCTTGCCTTCATTTTGAGTGGGCAAAGCCGCTGCCCTCAAGCTGTATTTTCCGACATTTAATGGAATGCCCATGTGGGTAAAAAAAGCCATGGGTAACATCATTTTATGTTCCACGCCCTTCATCTCTTTCTGTTTCATGGCTGAGGTATCCATTTTCATTTTCGGCGTATGTTGACCAAAGGCGGAAAATATGTTGACACCGAAAATAATACACAAAGCGATGCAACTTCGAAATTTTTGATGACTCATTTTGTTGCGTTAATCGTAAAAGAATTTTCACGCCACAAGGTGAGTCCATTAAGTACCGATAGCATTACACAATTACAGAATAGAGTTGCATCATTCACATATTCTCGTGGGTTTGAAAATGAATCACTGCTTCCAGCATCTCCCGGGCAAGTGCGTACCATTCCGAAGCGTTCATTATATACCTTGCAACTGCGCTTGCCTTACCCAAACTCCCGTAGAAACCTGTCCAAATTTCCGGTTTCGGGCAGGCCGAGTTTCTTGGTCAACCCGTCGAGCGATGCTTGCATGGTGCATTTTTCGTTACTTCAAAATCACTTTTTGAGTCCCCAAAACCTGCCCCTCCAAACGCGCTGTCAGGAAATAAATCCCTACTGGAACGCTGGTAGTTTTGAGGTTAAATATTTGGTTGCCAATCGTTTTTTCAGAAAATGAAAATGTCCGAACGGTTTTTCCCGTCGCGTCCATCAGGTCAAAATGGAGCTTGCCCGCCCGTTTCAAATCCATTTCAACTGTCAGCGAGCTGCCCGAAGTCACCGGGTTTGGGAACACCCGAAACGCGCCTGGTGTCTTCTGCGGCACTTCGGTCGTCCCCGTGGTTGAAGTCAAATGCGACACTCCGGTCTCGGTACCAACCCAGGCCGAGCCGTCTGTATCAAATACGATGCTATAGATGTTGTTTCCTGCCAGGTTTGAATTGCTCGTGTTTAGGATTGTCCAGTTCAGGCCGACGTCCAGTATTGCCAGACCATTGCGCGTTCCAATCCATGCGTTTCCAATGGGATCGAACACGATACACTGCACGGTGTCGTTAGGCAGCCCGGAATTGAAAGATGTAAAATAATGAAGGGCAGAAATACCCCCGCCAGGGTGTGAAAAAACATAAACCCCGGAATTTGAGGCATACCAGTTATTCCCGGCGCTATCAAATGCAACATAGTTAGTTATACTGCAATTTTGATATGAATAGGGCGGGGCGCATAGATAGCTGCGATCTCCACAGGAATATACCGTAGTGTCCTTCCCCAAATCGAAGGAAAATCCGTGATGCGTGTAAGCATATCCATTTGAATTTGCCCAAAAGAGATTTCCGTCAGGAGCGATGAAAAACCGGCGGAGTTCTCCTCCATTTCCCCAACTAAGTGTGCAAGGTGAAAGCGACTGTGTTATTGAAAACGACTGAAAGCTGTCGTTTTTACAATACCAAAAAACGTTGTCGGTGATGGTGCCTTTGAAAATGGTGCGTTGCTGGATGGGATCCCAGCTTAACCGAGTATAAAAGCTCAGCCCAGTAGCCGATCCCGGAAAGACAGTGATGGAATCATTGCGCAGCCGGACAAGGTTGGTCACGCTGTTGGACGCGCTCACAAACCATTTGCTGCCGTCTGACTCGAATGATGCATCAAAATCTACTATGCTGTTCGGATGTGGTGAAGTCCATAATGTGTTGTCAAATTGGCTCTTTGCATGAGTGCCTAAGAACCATTTTTTGTTGTCCGTGTCAATCAAAATCTTTTGGATATTCTCCGAGGCCAAGGTGTGGTTATCAGGAAAATAATGCTCAAAATTAGCCCCATCGAAAAAAGAAAACCCCAATTCGCTACCGAACCATAACGTGCTGTCATTATCAACAGCAAAGTCGAAGGCGGCTCGGAATCCGGGTCTGCTTTTGAACTCCTGAATAGTCGGTGTTCCATCGTACATCCACAATCCGTTCCAAGTGCCTATCAACAGATTCCCGTTTGGCATTTTCTCCAATGCAACAGGGAGAGCAAAGGCAGCATTTGGCAAATCATTGACCAATGTTCCTGCCACAGGGGTGAAAACACCGTTGAAAAAGGTGAACAAATTCCAATCTTTAATGACCCATAGATTGCCCTCGGCATCCCACTCAAAATCTGCAACTGGGTGGTAATCTGTGTTGCCATCCGGATCTTCGGTAAAGGTTCTGAAATAAGCCCATTCTAACGTAACAGGGTTTCTGACTGCCAGGCCAGTTTTTCCCCCTACAAAAACGGTGTTGTCAGGGGCAATTTTTACTTCCAATCCAAACGAGCCGTTATGGGCAAACGTAGCCCATGCGCCAGTAGCCGCATCCAACTTATAGGTATAATTATTTCCTGCGGCCCATATATCGCCATTAGGTGTTTGGGCAAACGCCTTGACAATGAACGGGTGCTGCGTCCAAGCCTCTGTGGCATCCAAAACGGAGATGCCACCATCAGTAGCAAACCAACGCCGGCCTTGCTGGTCGAGGAGGATATCATAGACTGTGTTGCCAATAAGGCCATTTGCAATCGTGTACCTTTCCAACACGTTCCCATCAAGGGCGCATTTCAAAACACCGTCGCCGGAAGCAGCCAGCCAAATCACATTTCCCTCGTGCGCGATGGCCAAGTGGTCAATCTGTTGCGTGTAGTTGGCGATAACCGTTTGTCCAAAGAGAGCGGAAAAATGAGCAGCAAGTAGGGTAAGACAAGTGACAAAGTTTTTCATGATTTTACGTTTTGATTCTGAACGAATAGTGTCCATAGTTCGCCGATTAATTTCCTCGTGCCAATCATGTCAATTTTGTAAAATTATTTTTTGGCTAAACACCTGCCCGGCGGTTTCTATTTTCAAGAAATAGACCCCTGCCGGAACGCCCGCCATTTTGAGGTTAAATATTTGGTTGCCAATCGTTTTTTCAGAAAATGAAAATGTCCGGACGGTTTTTCCCGTCGCGTCCATCAGGCCAAAATTGACCTTGCCCGCCCGTTTCAAATCCATTTCAACTGTCAGCGAACTGCCCGAAGCCGCCGGGTTTGGGAATATCCGATATGCGTCTGGCGTAATTGCCCCTTCGGTCGTCCCCGTGGTTGAACTCAAATGCGACGCTCCAGTCTCGGTGCCAACCCAGGCCGAGCCGTCTGTATCAAATACGATGCTATGAATGTAGTTTCCGGCCAGGTTTGAATTGCTCGTGTTTAAGATCGTCCAATTCAGGTTTAGGTCGAGTATGGCCAGACCATTGCGCGTTCCAATCCATGCGTTTCCAAGGGGATCGAACACGATACACTGCACGGAGTCGTTGGGTAGTT
>JANMME010000164.1:0-15379 GCA_031373015.1 Saprospiraceae bacterium | reverse complement strand
CCAAAAAGTTCGCCGTCTTCGCACATAAACACCAGCCGATCTACATCAGGATCCACCGCAATGCCAAGGTTTGCCTTATGCAATTTGACTTCGGTGGCAAGTTGGCCCAGATGTTCTTTCAAGGGTTCCGGGTTGTGGGCGAAGTGGCCTGTGATTTCGCCGTTGACCAGAACACATTGACACCCAAGCGCTTCGAGCAGGGGCGGAACAGACAGTGCCCCTGTAGAATTAATGGCATCCACCACGATTTTGTAGCCCTTGGCACGAACAGCCGCCACATCCACAAGCGGATGAGCGAGGATTTGGGCGATGTGCTTTTTGATGTAAGAATCGTCTTTTCGATAAGCGCCGAGTTGATCCACAGATGCATACTCAACATTTTTTTTCGCCACCAGATCCAACACCTCCGCGCCATTTTGAGCGCTGATAAACTCGCCTTTGTGGTTGAGCAATTTCAGTGCATTCCACTCTTTAGGGTTGTGGCTCGCTGTGAGGATGATACCACCGCCCGCTTTTTCCAAGGGCACAGCAATCTCCACTGTGGGGGTAGTGCTCAGCCCCAGGTCAACCACCGAAATGCCCATGCTGCGCAAAGTGTTCACCACCAATGCACTGGCTATTTCACCAGAAATACGCCCGTCGCGCCCGACCACAATTTTGGGGTTTCCAGCTGTGTGCAGCACCCATTGGCCAAAAGCTGCGGTGCATTCCACGATGTCTTGCGGGGTCAGATTGTCGCCCGGTCGCCCCCCGATGGTGCCTCGAAAACCGGAAATTGATTTAATGAGTGGCAAGGTGTGTTGATTTTTTACCCGCCGTAGCCCCCTCGCCGCCGCTAGAGGCTAAGGCGAGTAAAAGCGAAGACGGGGTTGACAAAAAATGGTTGCAAAAGTAAGCAGACTTTTGAGTAAGCAGGCTTCTGGAAGCGAAAAAGGCAGCAGCACAAAACTTCGTGCTGCTGCCTTTTCAAAATTTGGAGGGCTATTTATTTAACGATAAAAACCTTCTCCCGGGCCGTAGAAAAAATTCCCAACCCGTTCTCCAGATTGTTAAACACGGATACCGGCTCCACAAGTGGGTTGTCTTCGGCATCGTACTTTGCCTGATAAGAGCGCGACCAGCGATAATAATCTTCGGTAACATTGCGCACACGAACGGTGTATTCACCATAACCACTATAAACCCTCGCCTGAAATTTGTAGCTCTGTCCGTCAAAGAATTGATCGCTGATAAGGCCGCTACCTTTTACACCAAATGCCACATTGGGGTCGGAAAAATCTTCGGGATATACTGCGTATTCATAAACACCAATCGTATCGAAAGTACCCGAAATCGGGTCATAACTTGTTAGGTAGCTAAGGGCCGTCATCGCCACCTCATAGTAGTTGCGCACAGCTGGCTGATCCTGGAGAAACACTTCGATCTGATCGAATTTATCTCCGAACTGTCCCGAACTTGTATTGCGCTTTATTCGTGCAGAATCCACCACAAAATCGGAAGGCATTACTTGAATGGCGTTCACCTTTGGATAGTCGGGATGCTCAGCCCTGATTTCATAGGTGCTCCCAGACTTTAACGGCTCGGGCAATTTGCCTTCCAGCACAAATACACTATCAATACTCAAAGGAGCAAGCGTAACCCATTTTTGACCGTCCTTGTAAATTTCCGCAGAGCCCCCTTTCACAAAATAATCCTCATAGTTGGGCACCGTTTCAAGGATACCAAAATTGCGGGTCAATACCAGCCGAACACTTGTATCCCGATCGGTCAAGTTTAGGTGGAACGACAATTGTTTGGTATATGGCGGAGGATCAATTTCCACGGTTTGGCTAAAAAAATCCTCGCACGAAACCAGCGCGAGCGTGGATAAAGTGAGGAAAAAGAACAGAATATTTTTCATTTTTTAGACTTTAGATTTTTGGACGGTGGACCTTGGAGGCCCACCGTCTAATGTCCATTAGTTAGAATTTAAAGCTCCAGGCGAAATAAGGGATGACCGGGAAAAGCGCTGCTTTTTTAAGCACCGTTTTGTACTGGCCTTTCACCAACTCCGTGTCTGTGAACAGGAAAAATGGGTTTTTCCGGTTATAGGCATTGTACGCGCCAAAGGCCCAAGTCCGTGTGTAACGGCGCTTTTTCTTGGTAAAATCAAAGCCGACATCAAGGCGGTTGTAGGAAGGCATCCGGAAGTTGTTGCGCTCAGGCGTATGTGTCACCTCTGTGAGGTAATCGTCGTAGGAATAATTATTGGGGCCGAGGTAGCGCGAATTTCCAAACGTGACGGCGTTGCCTGTGGAATAAACCCAACTGGCGGCCATAGAAAAACGCTTGGAAAACTGGTACGAACCCGTGATCTCAAAATCGTGGCGCCGGTCGTATTTGTAAGGGAAGACCTTTCCAAAATTGATGTCGTCAAATTGCCGTGTAGCCCAGGATAATGTGTAGCCAATCCAGCCACTGAGTTTGCCCGTTTTTTTCTGGGCGAAAAACTCCGCGCCATAAGCCGTTCCGTTGCCCTGCGAAACGCGGTCTTCCCAATTTTGGAATTGCAACAGGCTCGAGCCTTCGCGGAACGCAATCACGTTTTTCATCTCTTTGTAATATACTTCCACGCTACACTCGTAGTCCTTGCCAAAAGTCTTGGCGCCGCCCAGAGCTGCTTGCCAGGCATCCTGAGGCTTCACACGTTTGGTCGTGGGCAACCAAAGGTCGGTGGGCAAGCCAATGGTTTCATTGGTCAGCAAGTGTATGTATTGCCGCATGGTGCTGAACCCGGCTTTGAGCGACCAGCCCCGGCCAAAGAGATAACGGGCGTTGAGTCGCGGTTGGGCTGAGGAATAAGGCTTGTCTGATTGTACAAAGCCTGATAAGTGAAGCCCGAAATTGATCCGCCAGTTGGCGTTTATCTTCCAATCATCTTCGCCGTAAAGCGCAAATTCTGTGGCGTGCACATTTTGTTGAATGTAATCTGAAGCGAAGCTACTCGTGTCACTACCGACTTCAAATGAAGAATAACTAGACCTGAAATCGCCCGGGCGGAAAGTGTGTAAAATAGTGTTCGCGCCAAAGCGGACGTAGTGGTCGGGTGAGGGCAAATAGTCAAAATCAATCTTTCCAGCCACGTCGTCAATGCCCGAAAAATAACGGAGGTCAAACTTGTCTTCAGCCTCAACCGTGCCGTTTTCAAAATCTCGGCTCAAGTAGCCGGTCAAAGTTTCAAACCGGTAGCGGCTGTAGGTCAGAGTGGTGTTGGCAAACAATTTAGGGTTCAGGATATGGTTCCAACGCAGGGCCGAAGTAATGTTACCCCAGCCAAGACCAGCCTTGAACTTGTCTTCGTAATCCAAATCTTTTTCTCCAAAATTGGAATAAAACTTGTCTTTTCCGGTATAAAAGCTAAGATAAACGCGGTCTTTGGGTGAAAATTTGTAGTTGACTTTTGCGTTCACGTCGTCAAAAAAATAGCCTACCACACCCTCTTGGTCATTTGCCCTGAATCCTGCCTTGATGAGCGGCCGTGCCAAAATATCAATGTACGTCCGCCGACCTGATACGATAAAGGAAGATTTCCCCTTTTTGATGGGCCCTTCGAGCGTCAGTTTGGAGGCAATCAGCCCGATCGTGCCCTCGCCGTGAAACTCGTTCTCGTTGCCTTCTTTCATGTTGATCTCGATCACTGACGACAAACGACCTCCGTAACGCGCCGGAAACCCTCCCTTTATCAACGATACGTCTTTCACCGCGTCAGGGTTGAACACCGAGAAAAAGCCAAACAAATGCGACACGTTGTACACCGGAACTCCGTCCAAGAGGATCAAATTCTGGTCTGGGCCACCACCGCGCACATAAATACCGCTCTGGCCTTCGCCCCCGCCCGATACGCCGGGCAGCAGTTGCAAGGCTTTGAGTACGTCTTTCTCTCCGAGGAACGCAGGAACGTTTTTGATTTGTTGGATGGGTATGTCAATGCGACCCATCTGTACCCGCTCTTCCACACGCTCGTAGCGCTGGGCAACGATTTCTACTTCCTTCAATACGGATTTCTCTTGCATACCAACGTTCTGCACCACGTTTTTTTGCAGCAAAACAGTAAATGCTTCCGGCTTGCAGCCGATGTAGGTAATGGTAATCAGGGCTGAGTCGGAAGGCAGAGTAAGACTGTAAAAGCCAAAAGTGTTGGTCACAGTGCCTTTTCCAGTCTTTAGGTCACGCACTGTGGCGCCGATCAGGTGCTCGCCGCTGGCGCGGTCGGTCACTGTGCCGCTAATGGTATAACGGTTTTGAGCATGTGCAGTGAAAGAGACGACGAATTGGAAAAGAATGGGTAGAAGCCAGCCTCCCCATGAAGAGAGTGGGTAAAGGTGTTTTTTCAACATAAGGTAAGTAGTGATTGGTTATTTTGCCCCAAAGGACGCGATCCGCCTTTAATGGGTTGGGCGATGGATACCATATTTGTGTTTTTCTTAACCTCATTAGATAAAAAAGCCGCCCGTCCGGAGTCATTCCGGACGGGCGGTTGCACTTTATTACAGGGCTGAAAAGCCTAATTTTTTATGATTTACCTCAGATTTTGTGACAATTTAAAATCGCACAAGTAAAAACGTTAAAAGAGCGCCACGTTTCCCCATGTAGCATAATTTTTAACTCAATGTTCTGAGGTAGAGAGGCGGTCAAAACGCCCGATTCGAATCAAACTGCTCCAGATAATCGGCCACACGGCGCAGGAACGAACCGCCCAGCATCCCGTCCACCACGCGGTGATCGTAAGAAAGCGAGAGGAACATCATCTGGCGCACCGCGATCACATCGCCATATTCCGTTTCGAGTACAGCGGGTTTTTTGCGGATAGCGCCCATCGCCATGATCGCAACCTGTGGTTGGTTGATGATAGGCGTGCCCATTACATTGCCAAAGGTGCCCACGTTGGTAAGGGTGAAGGTGCCGCCCTGAATCTCGTCGGGTTTCAACTGGTTGGTACGTGCGCGGTTTGCCAAATCATTTACCAGCTTGGTAAGCCCGGCAAGATTGAGGAAGTCGGCGTTTTTGATAACGGGCACAATCAGGTTGCCGCTTGGCAGCGCGGCGGCCATACCGATGTTGATGTCTTTCTTGAGGATGATTTTTGTCCCATCAACCGACACATTAATCATCGGAAAATCACGAATCGCGCGGGCCACAGCTTCCACGAATATGGGCGTGAAGGTGATATTCTCACCGTATTGCTTTTTAAATTGGTCTTTCACGCGATTGCGCCAGTTGACCAGGTTGGTCACATCTGCCTCCACAAAGGAAGTAACGTGCGGGCTGGTGTGCTTGCTCATCACCATGTGATCGGCAATGAGGCGGCGCATCCGGTCCATTTCGATGATCTCTACGTTGCCACCGATGCTGGACATTGGACTTTGGACGCTGGACGGCTGCGACGCAATACTGGCTGGCGCTGACAGCGTACTGCCCCTGTTCTCAACATAAGCCAAAATGTCTTTTTTCGTCACACGGCCTTCTTGTCCCGAGCCGGGAAGCGCGTCCAATTCAGACTGCGCGATGCCCTCCTGCCTGGCGATTGTACGCACCAGCGGAGAGTAAAAGCGGCCTTCACCAGATGATTTTAGACTTTGGACGTTAGACGTTGGACTTGAAACACCCGACGGCTGGGCCGGAACGTAAGGCACTTCGACTTCTGCCGACTTCGAACTGCTACTTGCGTTCGCCGAGGCTTCGGCAGGTAAATTTGCTACTGATTCTGTCTCAAGAATTGCAATGGCAGTATTAATCCCCACCACATCGTTTTCTTGAAAAAGGATTTCCACGAGTACGCCGGCCACGGGGGAGGGTATCTCAGAATCAACTTTATCAGTGGCGATGTCGAGCACTGGTTCGTCCAGTTCGACGGATTCGCCAATTTTTTTGCGCCATTTGAGGATGGTGGCCTCCATGATGCTTTCGCCCATTTTGGGCATCACAAGTTCTACGCGAGCCATGTGTTAGTGTGGTGAGGGTGCAATCAAGATATATCCCTGCTTGTTACACCTGATTTTATTTTTGAAAAATTTGGTCAATGGCCTCCTTTGCTTCCACCTTCGCTTCCACCTTCTCTTCCACCTTCGCCAAGGCTACGGCGGATAAAAAGGCTACGGCGGATAGAAAGGCTACGGCGGATAAAAAGGCTGTGGCGGCTAAACGAGGCGCAAAGGTAGCAATTGTCATGCTCTCCATTGCCCTAGCTGAAAGTCCGCGGGCTCAAATTCCAGGCGAACTCCGAATTTTCAATATTTGTGTGCATTTTTGCGTCTCCTTAATAGCATTTTTACACTCAATAATTTGACAGACAATGGCTTTTGAAGTTGAAGGCAAACTACACCGCGTCTTCGCGACCGAACAAAAATCCGCCAACTTTGCAGCACGTGAGTTCGTGCTCGAAATACCAGACGGCAATTATCCACAACTCATTAAATTTCAGGCCGTGCAAGATCGCTGCGGCATCCTCGACAATTTCAACGAAGGCGATCAGGTGCGCGTGTCGTTCGACCTCCGTGGACGTGAATGGAACGGCAAATACATGACCAACCTCAACGCCTGGCGTATGGAGGCTGGCGGCGGTGAAAGCCAACCAGTCCAATCCCAAACCTCCAGCCGCTCTAAAGCGTCACCAGCGGGAGAGAATTTCCCTGCCGACCCATTCCCAAATTACTCAGAAGCCCCCCCTATCAGCACCGATGATTTGCCATTCTAATCTTTTGTAAATGGCTGCTTACCGCATTCTGCTTTGGGCAATTTTGCCCTTTTGCTTCCTGGTCAACACCTCGGCGCAAACGCCTGTTATGACCACTATCGGTTGTCGTTGGCAGGATTCTTTTGTGGAATGGGAAATTTTTTCCACGCTCAAACGGGCAGACCTGGAAGAAGGCGAAGAGCCGGAAGAGGAATATTATGGCGAACTCAAACTCCGCTGGCTCAACGTGCGCGACGACTGGTCGGAATGGGATTTTGATCTCGGCGGCCAGCGCGGCACGATCCGCCAAAAATGGAAAGACGACCCACAGCAATGGGAGCTTCGCACCTACACGGGCACCGTGATCACGATGCGCACCGCTTGGAATGGCGATTTCAAAGAGTGGCGCGTGTCCGACAACTCCATAACCCTCAACATCAAAAGCAAATGGACCAACCAATTGGATGAGTGGCAGGTGCGGGACGACACTTACGGAAATTTATATCTCTACACGCTCCGCACCCGCGATCCGCGAGACTGGGCGATCGAAGACCATTTAGACCCTGCCATTTCGGAAGAAATGAAGTTGGCGATGATTTTTTTGGTTATTTACAATAGCAGCCCGAAGATATAAAAAACAGACTTAAACACTCTTCAGGCAGATTCAAATTTTATTCTCAGTATATAGGCTTACAAATGTTTTTTACATTTCTTTGCAAATAAAATTATGAAACCATGCAAGTGAATCCTGTTTTTGCAGCGGTAGGAAAAAACTTCCTGAATCAACCCCAATTCAAAGTACCTAAGTACCAACGCGGTTATGCTTGGGATAAAGAAGAAATAGACGACTTTCTGGGAGATTTAGCAAAAACGTTCAACTCACGTAAACATGGAAAGCCCAAAAACCACTTTCTAGGTGGGATTGTGAGTGTGCAGCACCAAATATCAGGTACAGTCTCCCAGTTTGAGTATGAACTCGTTGACGGGCAACAACGTATTGCCACTTTTGTACTACTCTCTGCCGCTATAATTCAAAATTATGAAAAAATACTGGAATTATCTCAAAAAAAAGGGGATAATCGGAACAAGGATATCACTGAAAAACGGCTTGGGAGGCTCCGTTCCCGATATATTGAATTCGAACAAGAGACCAACCGAATTACTTCGATCCAGCCTGTTCTGACGCTTTCTAAGACCGACAATCTGTTTTTTTCTGAGCTGATCCGAAAAAAAAATCCTAACCCAACCCGCGATTCACATAAAAGAATCCAAGTTGCATTTGAAAAAATAGGCAAGAAAGTAGAAGGCTTGACGATGGACCCCGACCTTGCTAAATACCTTGACAACCTTGAAATTTTAGAACAAAATATAGACGATGACTTCTCCCTTTTACACGTTATTACCCAGGACCGAAAAGAAGCCTACACCTTGTTTCAGGTGCTTAATGATCGTGGCAAAAGTCTGACAGAGGGTGATTTGCTGCGTGCAAAAACACTTGAGATGCTTGAGGGCCAGCAGAGCCAGCAAGATTCAGTGGAAGCTTATTGGGATAATATTCTCTCTGATCCCCCCCGTGAAACAGAGGATTTACTTCGTGCCATTTATGCTTCTTATCAGGAAGACCGTCCTGGGCAAAACACCCTATTTGACGATTTTTTGGATGCTTTCTACCCACAGCACAAACAAAGTCTGCTTTCCGTACAAGACGCGGATAATATATATCTCCAGACACAAAAAATCCAACAAGAGGTATCTAATGGTCGTAAACTTATGCTTGGTGAATGGATATTCCCCTTCGGCCAACCCGTTACGGCTTGGGATCGTAATCGTTTGACTCTGCTTGTGCAAGAATTGAAAACCACTACGTTTCTGCCTTTGCTTCTCGCAGGATGTAAAATAGATCATAAAAGGTTCGCTGAGATGGTCAGCCTATTAGAACGCTTCCTGTTCCGATATGTCCTCATCTGTCGCCAGCACCACAGCCATATTCTGAATATCGTACATGCAGAATCCGGTGCTATCCGAAAAAATCCGAGTGGATATACGCTAAGATCTCTGGAGGTGAAATTGCAGGACTTGTTAGATAAAAAAGCCAACGACACTTTTTTCAAAACATCGCTTGATTCACTTGTCTACAATGCCAATGGTGGCAGCAATAAGCCGCTGAAATATTTCCTCATTACTCTTGAAGATTATCTGCGCTGGTATCAAAGCGGAGCTGTTGGACAGCCGCTCTGCCTAGATAAATCCCGTGTATTTACATTCGCTGATACTACGATTGAACATATTTACCCCAACCGGGCTTCTGCACCAGTATTCGATCCGAATATGGAAGATGTTAAACAAACTATCGGTAATCTTACTATCATGGGTGCAGCTGACAACCAAGCCGCTGACGACGAAGACTTTGCAACCAAAAGACTTATTTTCAGCCAATCATCTGCCCAAATAACCAAACAATTGGCTGTTAATACTCAATGGGACCGACGTGAAATACTTACTCGTACTAATGAATTGAAAGAAATGGCTGCTAAAATCTTCAAGATTCTTTGAACAATAAATCTAAGAAAACCGCATCCATGTCTGAACTCCGCCGCTCGCTCTCGCTTTATGGCCTCACGATGATCGCCATCGGCTGCACCATTGGCAGCGGCATTTTCCGGACGCCCGGCAACGTGGCCGTTCAGGTCCATTTGCCCGAATATGTCATTGGGCTGTGGGTACTGGGCGGAGTGGTGGCCTTAGCGGGTGCGCTCACGTTCGCAGAAATGGGCGGGATGTTCCCCGGCGCGGGCGGGCTTTATGTGTACTTGCGGGAGGCTTATGGCGACGTGGTGGGGTTTTTGTATGGTTGGTTTATCCTTTTTTGTAGCACCGCAGGGGCCATCGCCGCCTTGGCTTTGGTATGTTCCGAGCATTTGTGTTACCTCTACGGGTCTGGGAAAGACAGTCCCTGGGAGTTGCCGTTGGCGGCTGGAATCATCATTTTCCTGACCATCGTCAACCTTTTTGGGGTGAAAATCGGTGAGTGGATTGCCAATTTGTTTGGGGGAGCAAAATTGATCGGTTTGGCCATGATTATCGGTGCAGGCTGGTTTTTTGCCAACCCTCAAGCCGAGGCAGCGAACGCCACCAGCCCTTTCGCCAACACTCCGCCCGACAATCTGATGAGCGCATTTGCACTCGGCTTCATTGGGGTGCTTTGGAGTTTTGGGGGCTGGCAACACGCCTCCTACATGGCGGGAGAGACCAAAGATCCGCAGCGCACTGTGCCTCGCGCTATGATTCTGGGCGCTATCGTTATTACACTAGTATATGTATTGGCAAACGTGGCCTACATGCGCTTGCTCCCCGTAGAACAAATCGCCTATTCCAAAACCGTCGCCGCCGATGCCATGAAAACTGTAATACCTTGGGGAGGGACCTTGATGGCATTGCTCATTGCGCTCAGCACCTTTGGCAGTATCGGCGTTTATTCCGTTACTGCACCAAGGATGTACTACGCTATGGCCAAAGACGGCGTTTTCTTTTCCAAACTTGCGGAGATTCATCCCAAGTGGCGCACGCCTGTGTGGGCCATGCTGATTCAAAGCGGCTGGGCATTGTTCCTGCTTTTTTTCTGGGGTACTTTTAATGACCTGATCGAGTACGTCACTTTCCTCGATTGGATCGGCCTGATGCTCGTGGGCACCACTATTTTTGTTTTCCGAAAAAAACGCCCCAATGCGGAGCGCAGTTACCGCACTACGTTGTACCCGCTCACGCCGATTGTTTTTGTCGGTATTTGCGCTTGGTTTGTGTGCTTCAATATTGTGGGGAGCTGGGAAAAAGCACTTGCGGGATTGGTCGTGGTAGTGGCAGGACTTTTGGCGTATTGGTTGTTTTTTAGCAAGCAAAAGAGGGGTATTTAAGCTTCTATCTTCACCCTTTGGTACACATCCAATACTTTGAAAGCCACCTCAAAGCGGGGCAACGAAACCAAATCTTCTGGTTCGGTAAAATACTGTGGCGGCTCCCAACGGCCATCTTCTCCACGAGCATGAAGTTCAAGAAGCATCTCATCTTGGTCAGCAATAAGGTAATACCAAAGGCTTTCAATTCTGAGATATTCTATGCGTTTTCGCACTCGATCCCGGTGTCCAGAACCTTCGGAAGCCACTTCTGCCATAAAAACAGGGTGTTTAACAATGTAATCGTCTTCATCATCCACCACAGGGGCAACAACCAAATCGGGGTAGCGGTAGATGCCGTCAGGTAAGACTTCCGCTTTTATGTCGTGATCAAAGATTTGAAACCCCTTGGCGTACAAAGGGTCATCAATCGCTTTTCTGATGTTAGCAGCAATGATATTGGCGCGTTTTGCTTCTCCAGCCATGGGGATTAGTTTTCCAAAATAAAATTCATGTCGCTGTTCGGCAGTCCTTTCAAAATCCAACCATTCTTGGACGGTGAAGAGCCGTTCGCTGATCTCGGGTAATGTGGCAATCATGCTCTTTTAATTTTGAACAAAGTTAAACAATTCAAGCATAGAAGCAAAATAAAATCATCTGGATACTCGATTTCCCGTCTCTTGTCAGAAGGTTTATCGAATCAACTCAAATTCTCCTTCCTTCACATCCCTCGAATCCCCACCCACAAACACCTTGAATTTCCCGGGGTCGGCTTTCCATTTCAACTCGTTGTTCCAATATGAAAGGTCTTTTTCTAAAAGCCGGAACGTTACCATGCGGCTTTCTCCTGCGTTGAGTTTGATCTTTTCAAAACCTTTCAACTCCTTCACAGGGCGGGCAATATCTGCCGCCAGATCGTGGGTGTAACATTGCACCACCTCTTCCCCAGCCTGGTCGCCAACATTGGTCACGGTGACAGAAACCTCCACCGTTTCGCCCATTTTGTACTGCGATTTGCTGAGTTTAAGGTCTGAATATGAGTACTTTGTGTAACTCAATCCAAAACCAAACGGGTAGGCCGGGCTGGTGGGCGAATCAAGATACCCGCTCGTCCACATCTGGCCTTGCTGTTGTTGCGGGCGACCCGTATTCAGCTGGTTGTAATAGATAGGCACCTGACCTAAAGAACGCGGAAATGTCATAGGTAGCTTGCCAGAAGGGTTTACTTTTCCAGTCAGTACATCTGCAAGTGCATTTCCTGTTTCAAAACCGGGCTGCCAGGCTACGAGAATGGCCGGTATGTTTTGATTGGCCCATTCAAATACCAATGGCCGGCTGTTGAACAGCACCATCACCGTAGGCTTGCTCAATCGGCCTACGATACTCAGGATAAGTTCTTGTTTTCGGGGCAATTCAAGGCTTGATACCGAGCGGCTTTCGCCGCAATCCAATCCGCGCTCGCCTACGCAAGCGATGACGATATCCGCCTCTCGGGCGGCATTGAGGGCCGTGGAATAATCCTTCTCCGTACAAGTGGCATCCAGGCATATTTCCGTAACGGTCACTTCAAAACCAAGTTTTTCGAGTGCTGGTTTGAGTGCTTGAGCCGGGCGGACTACTTTGGTGGAATCATAGGCCCGCATCCCTAAGCCCAAGGTCCAAAAACTCATATAGTCCTTGTTTCCCTTGCTGTCGGAATATGGGCCGATGATAGCAATTTTTTTGAACTGGCTGCCTTCTGTGATGGGCAAAAGGCCTCCGTCGTTTTTCAACAATACCATGCTCTTAGCAGCGGCTTCTCTGGCTATTTCCCGGAATTCGGGTTTTTCTAAAGTCTCGTCGTGGCGTTTCTGGTTCAGGTATCGGAAAGGGTCATCGAACAGACCCAAGGAGAATTTGAACCGCAACACACGGCGCACGGCCTCGTCAATTTGGGCTTGCGTGACGCGTCCCGTTTCGAGTGCCTTTTTCAGGCCCCGCTGGAAAGTGCCGCCCGCCATATCCATATCGCTGCCCGCCGAAAGACATTTGGCCGAAGCATCGGTATCGTCTTCTGCGGCACCGTGCACGATGGTTTCGCCAAAAGAATTCCAATCGCTGACGACCATGCCTTTCCATGCCCATTCGCCCCGCAAAATATTAGTAACCAGATTTTTGTTCATGCTGGCAGGAACACCATTCAAAGTATTGAAGGCATTCATAAATGTAGCTGATCCGGCATCGGCTGCGGCCTTAAAGGGTGGGAGCACTATTTCGTGGAGACGTTGATCGCTCATATCCACTGTATTGTAATCTCGCCCGGCTTCTGTAAACCCGTAGCCCGCAAAGTGTTTGACGCAGGCTGCAACCGTATTTTTTGCCGCCAAATCATCTCCCTGAAATCCGCGCACACGGGCTTCTGCCACACGACTGCCGAGGTAAGTATCTTCACCCGAGCCCTCCATCACCCGGCCCCAACGCGGGTCGCGCGATACGTCCACCATGGGCGCAAAAGTCCAGTTCTGGCCATCGGCACTGGCTTCTTCAGCAGCAATGCGCTCGATACGTTCGATGAGGCCCATATCCCAACTGGCGGCCTGTGCAAGCGGGATGGGGAAGATGGTTTTATAGCCGTGAATAACATCAAATCCAAAAACAAGCGGAATGCCAAGGCGGGTTTCACTGACGGCTACCCGCTGCATGGTGATCTTGTTCTGAAAGTTGGTGTGCGAGAGCAAAGAGCCGATTTTGCCTGTGCGTATTTGGGAAAGAAGATCATCTTTTTTTACGTCCGTGCCCGTGCTGATATCACCCGGCACTTGATTGAGTTGGCCGATTTTTTCATCGAGCGTCATTTTGGCGAGGAGGGTTTCAACGCGGCTGTCAATATTTTGCACGGAGGTTTTTTGTGCAAAAACGGTTGAAAAAGACAGCATTAGGCAAATGGCAAGTAGCGTGTTGTGTGTGCGGTATGTGTTCATCAAGAAAAATTTTGGGCAAAAGTAGAAAAGGAACGCGGACGAAAGAGAATTCGGAAGCAGACTTGGTATTTGCTACTTGTTTTTGGACTATGCTGAAAATGCGCTCGGCTTTCCGACTTTTGCCCCTCGAATCCGTCGCTTCATCAACGAACTACTAAAATATGCAACCAACACTTTTGATTATGGCCGCAGGCATTGGCTCTCGCTATGGCGGCTTGAAACAAGTAGACGGCATGGGGCCGGGCGGTGAGGCCATTTTGGAATATTCCGTGCATCATGCCATTAAAGCAGGATTCGGCAAGGTCGTTTTTGTGATTCGGAAAGAGATAGAAGATGCCTTCCGCGAAAAAGTAGGCAATCGGGTGGCAGCCAAGATCCAAACTGAATATGCTTTTCAAGAATTAGATTCCTGTCTCGATTGGATCGCCGAAAAACCTCAGCGCCAAAAACCCTGGGGTACTGGCCAAGCTATTCTTTGCGCTAAACACTTGTTAAATGAGCCGTTTGCTACGGTCAACGCCGACGACTATTACGGCGAAGACGCTTTGCAGCATCTCGGCGATTTTTTGCGAAACAATTGTTCGCCAAATGAATACGGTATGGTGGCCTACCAATTGGGCAACACCTTGTCAGAAAATGGCTCGGTATCGCGTGGGGTTTGCTCCGTGGACGATCATGGCTTTTTAAGCGGGGTGACCGAACGCACCAAAATTGACCGTGAAAGCGATGGCATTCATTTCAGTGATGAAACGGGCCGGCATTTTTTATCAAACGACACCCCTGTTTCCATGAATCTCTGGGGGGTACACCATTCGATTTTGGGGCATATAGAAATGCAATTCCGCGCTTTTGTGCTAGCGAACAAGACGAATCCCAAGGCTGAATTTTACATTCCTACTGTTATCAATGACCTCATCGAATCCGGTGATGCTCGTGTTCGCGTACTCCACAGCGATAGCCAATGGTATGGGGTCACCTATCCAGAAGACAAGGCTACCGTTCAGGCTGCATTGGATAAGATGGAACGAATTGCTTAACCCAAGTTTCGTATGTAGTCCCCAACCCTATGGTCGGCCAAAATAGTTACCATAGGGGGGAAAACATTCGCCAACTGCCTGATATTTGTAAAAAGCGAAATGAAGGTGAACAAGGAGATCGCTATGATCCAACGACAAAAACAGCGCATGGAGCAGGGGCTCGAAACGGTCAGGGCCAGTTTGTCAAAACCCAGGGGCGAAAAAACGATAAAACAGGTCAATGAACGCATCGGGCGGCTCAAGCAGGGCAACACGAGCGTGGCAAGGGCCTTTGAAATCACTTTGCAACAAGGAGCCGAAGACATCAGCACCATCCACTGGGCTTACAATGCGGCCATTGAAAAAGACAAGGGCGTGTACGTCATCCGGACTTCTTTTGAGGTGCCCTCTGCAAGGGAAGGCTGGGAATTGTACCACACCATTGCCAACATAGAAGCCGTCAACAGGTGCTGCAAAACAGATTTGAACATCAGGCCGGTATATCACCAAAAAGACCAAACCATCAAGTCCCATCTGCTCCTGACTTTACTGGCATGCTCCGTCGTCTCTTTCATCCGGCTCAAATTGGCCAAAAAAGGTGTCAACTGGGCTTGGAAAGAGGTGGTCAGGGTGATGAACACCCAAAAAGCAATGTTTTCAGAATTCAAAAACGCGCAACAAGAACTCATTTTGTTGTCCCAATGGACCTATCCCGAACCCAAAGCCTCCTCAGTTTACCAAGCCATGCAGTATGCGGATATCCGAAACCCCGCATTCTTCTTCAAGGTCGGGTTCAATGGC
>JANMME010000485.1:0-5574 GCA_031373015.1 Saprospiraceae bacterium | reverse complement strand
CCGACGAATACGAAAACCCGCATTTGCCTGAAATCCGCGCTCTGCTGGAGCGCAATTTCTGGCGATTTGACTGTGAAGGCACGGTGCTTGACTTCGCAGCGGGTGGTGGTGAAGTAGCCACCGTACTCCAAAGCCTCGGCGCAAAAGACATTGTAGGCTGCGACCCATTTACCCATGCCTTGTTCGAGCGGAAGACGGGCCTGCCCTGCCTCCAGCTTTCTTTTAAAGACGTGATACGCGAGGGCCTTTCAGGGCAATACTCCTTGATTGTCAGTTCCTTCGCGATGCACCTTTGCCCGCCGAACGACTTGTTTTCCTTATGCTGGAACTTGTTGCAAGCGGCGCCTTTACTCGTCATCATCACCCCGCACAAACGCCCGGAACTGGAAAAACTTCAGGGCATCGAACTGCTTTGGGAAGATGCTGTTGAGACGGAGCGAGGGAAAAAAGTAAGGATGAAAGGGTATGGGATTGGGTGATTGGTTCGATTGCGAGGATTGATTCGATTGGGAGCTTTGATTTGATTATTCGAATAATTGAACCAATCGAATGAGAGTGTTCAGAAAACTGTGCCAATCGAATCAATCCTCCCAATCGAATCAATCCAATGACCATCCTCCACCTCTTCGATCTATACCTGCCGCATACCATGAACTGGGCATGGCAGATCATGCGGTCAACCCCGGACGTTGAGCAATGGGTCGCCGCACCTTGGATATTGCGCAACGAATACTACAGTGCTGATTTTCGGTTTTTTGTGCGCCCACTCCAGAAAAAAGCAGCTTGGTTGCCCACAAACGAATGGCAGGCCGAGTGGTTTTCCAGTAACCTTATCCGTGCCGAAAGAGCTTGTCCCTTGTACAAAAACTGGCTATTCCATCAACTAAAAAACAATCGCCCCGATGTGCTGCACGCGCATTTCGCGCCGGTTGGATGCCATTATTTGGATCTCGCCCAACAACTCGGAGTACCCTTGGTCGTCTCCTTTTATGGCTTTGACTATCAGCGACTTCCGTTTCAAAAGCCTGTTTATCGGGAACGTTACCGTCAACTTTTCGAGGGCGCGGCAGCCATCACTTGTGCAGGCGAGCATGGGCGCGAAGTATTAATGAAGCAAGGTTGTCCCGCAGGAAAGATCACGGTGCTGCCGATGAGTTTTCGGCCCGAGGATTTTCCGTTTTTTGAAAGGGAAAAGATGCCTGGGCAACTACGGCTTGTGCAGGTGGCGACCATCACCGAAAAAAAGGGATACATGGATACGCTGGCTGCGCTCGCCGTTGCACGAACAAATTGCCCGAATATTCATCTGACCATTGCTGGCGAAAAACAAGACCAAAATTTGGTGCATAAAATGCGCAACTATATCAAAGCCAAGGGTTTGGAATCCATAGTGACTTGGCTCAATTTCCTGCCGCATGAGCAATTGGCTGATTTCTTGACCTCCTTTGATGTGTTCATCCATCCAAGTTGTTACACCGCCAATCTGGATTGCGAAGGCGGGCCTGTTGCCATCCTAGAAGCCCAATCAACGGGATTGCCCGTCATTTCGACCACCCATTTTGATATCCCCTCTGAGGTGTTGCACAACAAAACGGGGTTGCTCGCCCCCGAGCGCAGTCCCGCAGTATTGGCACAGCACATGGAGCGGTTTTACCTGATGGGGGACGACGAATATCAACCAATGAGCCAGGCTGCCCGCACCTATATGGAGCAAAATTTTGACGTTAAGAATACGGCTCAAAAACTTCTGTCTCTCTACCAAAGCATCACTAATCACCAATCGCCAATCACTAGTCACCATCCTTGAAAATCCTGATCGTCACGGCTTGGTACGCTCCGTTTATCCACCCACGCGCCCATCGCTGGACGGCTGTGGCGGAGCAATGGGCGAGCGAAGGGCACGATGTACAGGTGCTGACGGCACGACTACGGGAATGTGGTCAAGAAGCGGTTTTGGAAGGCGTAAAGATCCACCGTGTCGGATTTGATTCGCTAAAAGAATGGGTGTACTATTGGATCGGTAGCCGTGGAGCGCGGGGTAGGGTAGGGGTGAAACCTAGCAGGCCAGGCATCTCTTCACGCTTTGCCGCATGGGTGTACAAAACCATTTGGAAAAATCTGTATTTCCCCGACGATGCTTGCGTCTGGTATTTTCCAGCCAAACGGAAACTGCGCCAAGTGCTTGAAAGTGAGCAGTTTGATGCGGTTGTTACGGTTTCATTGCCGTTTACCGGGCATTTGCTAGGGCTTGCAACCCGTCCTACGGCTTTAAGCCCTATGACGGGCACACCAATCTGGCTGGCCGACATCGGCGATCCATTTTCCTTACAGGCAAAGCCCCCCAACAACCTCTTTTTTTACGAAAAGAAAAACCGCCGCTTCGAACGCCAGGTCTTGGAAACAGCGGACGTAGTGACCGTTACTACCGAGGCCACCTTGCGCAAATACCGTGAACAATTTGGCGGAACAGCCATCGCCAAAATGTGGGTTGTTCCACCGCTGCTGGTCACGTCAACAATCAACAACCAACAATCGTCAATCGTCAATTCACCAATCAGCACGCCACTAATTTTACCCGCCGGAACTTCGGTGAAGGTGGGCATCAAAATAGGCTATTTCGGCGCTTTCTACGCCCCCACGCGTACGCCCGATGCGTTTTTAGATTTACTGGCACAAACATTCGCCCTTTGCCCCGATTTGCGCGGGCGATTGGAAATCCATTTTTACGGAGAAATTTTCCCGGAGTTTTTTGAAAAACTCAATGCCGAGCCAGCAATTCGGCTGCACGGGCTTTGTTCGCGTATAGAGGTATGGAAGGCCATGCAGGAAATGGACATATTGCTCAATATTGGGAATACTACTGATTTTCAATTACCTAGCAAGGCTGTGGATTACCTCGCTTCGGGCAAGCCGGTGCTGAATTTGTCGTATGTAGAAAACGACCCTTTTGCTGAGTTTTTTAGAGAGCATCCAATGCTTTTCAACCTAAAAATCGAAAATGGTAAAGCGACAAAAGCAGAACTTGAACGCTGGCTTGTATGGCTAGAAAGCAAAAAGCCAACATGGAGCAATGCGGAAATTGTGGAGCGAATGAGGCCTTTTTTGGCAGAGAACATTGCAAAGCAATATCTTGCGTTGATAAACATAAATCTCCTGGTCAAACACACCAAGATATGAAAAAGCAAATCATCCTCATCGCATTTTTTATCGTAGGAATCGCCTTGATAGAGGCGTGTTCCTGTTTCACTTCTTGCGGTTGCAAGGGATTCCCAGAAGTCCCAAATTACTTTGACTTCAAAAAACTGTCTGTTGAAACCAAGCAGGGGATTGGCACAGAATCTTTGCGGATGGAAATAATACCCGATAGCATCAGTTATTTGGCCATGCAGGTCCCCGAATTACCCCCTGTTGGGTTCACAAGTGCTGCCTATGGCTGTAGTCCTCCTGATCCTGGAAACGGAGGCTTGAAATTCCCGCTCACGAAAATCAATATTACGGCCAACCAACTTTTCAACGACACTTTACCCGCAGGAGCATCCCTCAATGCGCTTTTTTTGATGACAACAGAGCCTTACATTGACCATCCAGATAGGGAGTTTGGTTCTGCTGAAGTGGCTTCCTTGAATGCTTTGGAAATGTTCCCGCCATTTAGGGGAGGCTACTACGGGAGTGTTTTTTTTCTGCTCACCAACGAACGTCCGTCCAATCTGGCATTGCCTTTCAAATTTACCATCACCTTGTCCAAAAGTGACAGCACCGTGATTGCAGTGACTACGGATGAGATTTACTTTTGACTGCGAAACGGATGATTACCGGTCCAGCACTTCCCGAATAAGCGCCAAATACCTCGGCAGCACCCATTGATCTCCAAATTCGTTTTCGGCCATTTGACGGCTGCATCGGCCCATTTCAGCGCGTTGGTGAGGAGAAAGTGCGAGCGCTTTTTCCATGGCTTCGACGAGGGCAGCGACATTGCGAGGAGGAATTAAGAAGCCGTTCTTGCCTTCTTCTACGGTATCGCGGCAACCCACGTTGTCAGTGGTTATGATCGGTTTTTCCATACCCATCGCTTCCAGTACGGAGCGCGGCACACCTTCCCGGTAGTAGGACGGCAGTACCAAAAAATCAGATGCTGCAATGGCGGGGCGTACATCGTCAAGAAACCCTAGGTGCATTACAATGCCCTCCTGAACCCAGCCTTGCAGCTCAGCCTCCGAAATCGTAGTCGGGTTGCCCGAATCGGTGCTTCCCAATACGCAGAATTCAGCCACTACCCCTTTGTTTTTTAAAAGCCGCGCTGCTTCGGCAAATTCGCGAATGCCCTTTTCTGACAACAGGCGTGCGACAAATAGGAACACCGTTTTTTCTGAAGGGTACTCCTTTGCTCGTGGTACAAAGTGTTGTAAATCAATGCCTGGCCCGTGTACCAGCAGTGCTTTTTCGGGGCTGACAATTTGTTGGCGAAAAAAATCCTGAAGGTCGTCGTTGTTTAAAAAAACCACCTTGCTGGCATGGCGGAACGCCAATCGGTAAAGGAAAAGGGTAATCCGACGGAGCCAACCCTGCGAACTGCCTGAGATTCCCATACCCTCTACCGTGGAAATACTGGGTACACCTGCGGCGGCGGCCGCGAGGTTGCCCAATGTATTTGGGCGAATGGTAAAAAATAAGGCCACATCGGGGCGGTGGTGGCGCAGCACAAAGAAAATTTCAATCAGGAATTTCAGGTTCTGGAACGGGGAAAGGCTGCGGCGGGAGAGTTGACGCAGCGAGAAAAATTTGGCATGGGTGTGCTGTTCGAGATGGAGACGGGATGCATCTTCGGCAGCGAGGAGGATGACTTCAAAGCCTGCGGATTCCAATGCTTTGATAAGTGAGAGGCGATAATTCCAGAGCGTCCAAGCGATGCTCGCTACAAGGGCAATACGGCCCGCCTTCGCCCCCGCCTGTCGAGACTTGGCGGGCAGGGAGGCTACGGCGGGTAAAGGCAATAAAAAAATCTCTGAGCCACCGAATACTCGGGTTGACTCAGAGATTTTTTTTGTAGAACGTATGTCTGATGAATGCTTTGTCACGCCGACGCAAACATACGACCCGTTCCGGGTTGAATGTTTGATTGTGGCCCAGCAAGTGCCGCAATTTGATCGGGCGTGATCTGACGGTTCATCAAATCATACACTTCCAAAGCTTGATCGCGTGTGATGGAAGGGAATTCATCCAAAAACTCGTTGACGCTCACGCCGACGCGAAGGAAGTCATAAAATGTTTCTACTCGAACGCGGGTTCCGCTAAATACGGGTGCTCCATCTTGGATTTCAGGGTGTACGCTGATGGTAGAAGTTAGACTCATCCGGCACTGCTGTTTAGAATGGTGAAGGAACGGGCCGGGACTATACATACAAGGGATTAAGAGAAAAGGACTGATTAAAACGATTTAGTGGTGCGAAGTTAGAGAATGTTAACAACGCTCAAAATTTTCCAAGATATTTTTTTAAAAAATAAGTATTTGACGTGTTAATACCTGATTGGAGAATAGGGGAAACCCTGGTAAAGTAGAGGTTGATAAGGGTTTAT
>JANMME010000096.1:0-2188 GCA_031373015.1 Saprospiraceae bacterium | reverse complement strand
TTTTTGTCGGCATCCAGTAAAAAGGAACAACAGTCAAGCAAATCTTCGGCGGCGCCTTTGGCAAAAACCGTCTTGCCTTCCGGGGTTTTGTGCAAGGTGGCCATGATTTTGGTTTCAGAGGAAAAAGGCATTTCCGAGAGTTTGGGGGATTTGTGTCGGAGGCCGTTGATGTCTTCGTCCAATTGGAGCGCGAACTTGAGCAAGCCCGTTTCGAGTGGGTCGCCAATTTCTTTGAGCTGCTTTTTTTGGGCAGTAATCTCCGAGTTGTTGCACAAAATGGCAATTTGCAATAGGCGGTGATACTGCATTTCCGGCAAATGCCCGGAGGGTAGATCCTTGGCATCGTCCACTTGAAGTTGGGTACTCTTGTAGAGTCGGGCATCGGCAGGCGTCATGTCCCCGGCTTCGAGGAAAATCACGTCGCCGGGTACCAGCATTTCGAGGTTGATTTCCGACAACTTGCCCCCGCGAAACACTTTGGTGGAAACGGCAACCATTTTTTTCAGGGCGGCCATGCTGCGCCCGGCTTGAAATTCCATGTAAAAACCGATGATCGCATTGATGAAGACAACCACCAAAATAGCGATCCCGTCCAGCCATTCCTGAAAGGCAAACGAGGCGCTTGCCGCCACGACCAACAGCACAACGAGGGGGCTTTTAAACTGCCGCAGAAATATTTTCCACGCAGGGGTTGCTTGGACTTGTGAAATGACGTTGGAGCCAAAAGATTCCAGCCGCTTGGTGGCTTCTGCCGCCGACAGGCCTTGTTTGATATCTGCGCTAAAATGGGTGAACAAATCCCCGTCTGGCAAAGCCCAGATGGGGTCGGTGGATGCGCTGAGCGCCTTATTTTGTTTAGTTTTGGACATGACGAAATTTTCAAAGCGGTCAAAGATTAGGGTCTGGCAAAATCTCATTTTCACAAAGCCCGCCAGCCTCGAAACAAGTCAGGTTTTTGATGGTCGTAGCAGCGATGTTTTGGAGGGCGGTATCGGTCAGAAATGCCTGGTGGGCCGTAATGAGCACATTTTTGAAAGTCATCAGGCGGGCGATGGTGTCGTCCTGCAGCACGTCGTCGGAGTGGTCTTCAAAAAAAAGCCCTTCTTCCTCCTCGTACACATCCAGCCCGACACTGCCGAGCCGACTTTTTTTTAGGGCGACTATTAAATCTTTGGTGTTGACCAAGCCGCCGCGGCTGGTGTTGATGAGCATTGCCTCGGGCTTCATCAAGGCCAGGCGTTTTTTATCAATCAAATGCTTCGTTTCTTCACGAAGCGGCGTGTGGAGTGTGATGATGTCGGCGGTTTGGCAGATATCTTCCAGGCTTGTGTACGTCACCCCAAATTGTGCAACGAGGCTAGGGTTGGGCGCCGGGTCGTAAGCCAGCAAGCGGCAACCGAAACCATGTAGAATTTTTGCGACGACGGCGCCAATCTTTCCAGTGCCGACGATGCCGACGGTCTTGCCGTTCATGTCAAAACCAACCAGGCCATCGAGCAAGTAATTCGATTCCATGACCCGCTGGTGTGCCCGGATAAACTTCCGGTTCAGCACCAGCATCATCCCCACTGCGTGCTCGGCCACGGCGTAGGGCGAATACGCAGCAACTCTGGCCACCCGCATTTTGTGCTGCCAGGCTGCCTTCAAATCCACGTTGTTGAACCCGGCAGAGCGCAGGGCGAGAAATTCAATCCCGATTTCCCGAAGCCGCTGCAACACATCGTGGTCGGCGGCATCGCTCACGAACAGCGATACCGCCCGGCAGCCGCTTGCCAACACGCAGGTGCTCGCGGTCAGCCGGGCATCCAGAAAAACCAGATCGTGCCGACCTGCATTGGCATCGGCAAGATGGCGCTGCTCGAAATGGTGGGTGCTAAAAACGGCTACTTTCATTATTGCAAGTCACTCGATTTCGTAGTTGAGCATCATGCCGCCATCCTCGTGCTCCAAGTTGTGGCAGTGAAAGACGAATTTGCCTTTCAGGTCGGGGAAGCGGACAATGATGCGCACTTTTTCTCCCGGAAATGCCAGCACGGTATCTTTCCAGCCTTTCTCCCAGGGCTGCACCACGCCGCGCCCGCCGGTGCGGGAAAGCACCTGGAACGTCCCGGCGTGCAGGTGCATCGGGTGCGTTTCAGTTCCGTTGGTGTTGTCGAATTCCCAGATTTCGACCGTTCCGGCCTTCACC